>NZ_JAALED010000555.1:0-6556 GCF_014145155.1 Dietzia sp. B19
GTGTGACGGTCGGCGAAGCGCGTCGGGTCCTGCCCCCCGAGCGCGGCCAGAGCGGCACGGGCGGCCCGGAGTGCCGCCTCCACGTCGTCCTCGCAGCCGACGAGCGGGGACACGCCGGCGTCGAGCAGTCGGTCCTGCAGATCCCGGAGGTCGTGCCGGCGCAGGGTCGCGTAGTCGACGAGGTTCAGGGCGCCCCCACGGTGGGTCGGGTCCACCCGCTCCATGTCCCGTGCCCGTCCGGCACGGCCGGGGCCGAGGTCTCCCAGGAGGGAATCGAGTTCGCGGGTCAGGTCGGAGTACACCCGCCCAGTCTCGCCGTCGGACGCCCGTCGGAACGCCCTGGAACCGAGGTGGAACGGCGAATTCACCTGCCGGACACCCCGTGGGGGTGACGGACCGGCTCTGAGACTGTAGGGTTCTGCTCAGTAGTTGAAAACGTACGTTGTATTTCTGTAGATCCACCGTTCTTGCGAGAGAACGATGCGGCACCGCAGGGAAACACACAGCACGCTCTCTGCTGCATCATCTGGTACTCCGACAAGCGGAGTGCCGACTCTCGAAAGG
Source organism: Dietzia sp. B19 (assembly GCF_014145155.1). Lineage (NCBI taxonomy): Bacteria > Bacillati > Actinomycetota > Actinomycetes > Mycobacteriales > Dietziaceae > Dietzia > Dietzia sp. B19. The sequence goes on from NZ_JAALED010000555.1 coordinate 565, forward strand.
ACGCCAATATGGCTACCGGCACCGTGAAGTGGTTCAACGCTGACAAGGGCTTCGGCTTCATCGCCCCCGACGACGGCTCCGCCGACGTCTTCGCGCACTTCTCCGCCATCCAGGGCTCGGGCTACCGCTCGCTCGAGGAGAACCAGCAGGTCTCCTTCGACGTCGCGCAGGGCGCCAAGGGCCTGCAGGCGGAGAACATCACCCCGATGTGATCTGACGTCAGAGAGATCTGACGCCGCATCGACGTGAAGGGCCCGGCCCGGGAGAGATCCCGGCCGGGCCCTTCCGCATGTCCCGAGCACACACCCGCTGACGGGACCGCCTCCCCACCACAGGGTGTGTCTGCCATCCGCCTCTGCTCCCCGTCATCCGCGCGCGCGGATGCCATCCGCCCCTGGCAATGAACAGCGGCCCGCCCCACGGCTCACGCCGGAGTTCATGCCCGGGAGCGGATCTCGCCGAGGCGATCATCCGCGGGAGCGCCTGCCGCAGCCGAGGGGGCGAGCGGGGACGGCAGGGGCAGGTGCGGGGCGGAAAGGGCCGAGAAGGCCGGCTCCCCGGGACCTCAGATCGGGCAGGCCACGCCGCTACGGACGTGGCAGTCGTAACCGCCGGGGTTCTTGACCAGGTACTGCTGGTGATAGTCCTCGGCGTAGGCGAACTCGCCGGACCGGACCTCTCCGAGCATCCCGAACTCGGTGGTCAGGGGCCCGCGGCCGGCCGCGTCCAGTTCCTTCTCATAGGCGGCCCCCAGTCGACGGGCCGTCTCCAGTTGCGCGGTCGTGGTGGCGAACACCGCGGACCTGTACTGCGTCCCCATGTCGTTGCCCTGCCTCATGCCCTGGGTCGGGTCGTGCCACTCGAAGAACGTGGCGAGCAGTCGCTCGACCGGCAACACCTCGGGGTCGAACACCACCAGGACGGCCTCGGTGTGGCCCGTCGCCCCCGTGCAGGTCTCCTCGTAGGTGGGATTGGGTGTCCACCCGCCCGCGTAGCCGACGGCCGTGGTCCACACCCCCTCGAGCTGCCAGAGGATCTTCTCCGCACCCCAGAAGCAGCCCATCCCCAGCGCCATCGTCTCGTACCCCTCGGGGAACGGCGGCACCATCGGGTTGCCGGTGACGATGTTGGTCGGCGCCACGGCGACCGGTTCGGATCTGCCCGGCAGAGCCGAGTCGGCGTCGATCACCTCGGTCGCCGTGCGCATCGTCGATTGTCTGATCGCGTCCTGTAGCCAGCCCATGGAGCCAGGGTAACCCCGCGGCGGCCGCATGATCCGGACGTGATGTGACGAACACCATAGTTCGCGATAGGGTGGGCCGCAGATCGACCAGTGGGGAGCTCGACGTGACCGCTTCAAAGCCCGCCGCACAGCAGCTGCACGACATTCTCGACCGCGGCTCGTCCCAGCCCTTCGAGGGGTCGGGGTGCAGTGAGCACGTCAGTCACCGGAACCTCGCCGTCAGCGTCCTCACCGCCGCCCTGCTGCTCCTCGCACTCATCGCGATCCTCGCCGTCTGATCGGCGGCCACCCCGTCACGCCAAGCCCTCGCGAGCGACCCTGACCAGTAGCGGAGCCCATGGCGCGCAACGGTCTTCCGGGAGTTGCGCGACGCCCCGGACCTCGGCGGACGTCAGCCAGCGGGCCTCGGCGATCTCCGCCCGGGGCTCCATGTCCTGTTCCGTCTCCGCGGCGAACACCTCGGAGACCAGCCTGAACCCGGGCTCGTTCGCCGTCGCGGTGTCGAACCGCCCGAGCGGGGTCAGGAGTTCCGGGGCGATCGTCAACCCCAGTTCCTCCCCGAGCTCGCGGACCGCGCAGGCCAGCGGGGACTCCCCCGGCTCCCACTTGCCTCCGGGGAGCATGAAGCGGTCCGTGCCCGTCTTGCGCACGGTCACCACGGCCCCGTCCGGCCGGGTCAGGACCACCGCGGAGACGGAGATGACGCGGACAGGGGTCGAACCGGAATGATCCACGCCTCCGATCATGGCAGGTCGGGCGGGTACCCACGGAGCCGCTGCGCCGGTGGCCGACACCGCCGGTGTGCGATCACTATGGTGGGAACCGGACGTCGTGACGGGCGCCATGGGCAGGTCCCACGCGCAGCCCGTCACCCAACTGAGAGGACTCACCACTATGGCCGAGTACGTTCTTCCCGACCTCGCCTACGACTACGGCGCGCTGGAGCCGCACATCTCCGCCGAGATCATGGAGCTCCACCACTCCAAGCACCACGCCACCTACGTCAAGGGCGCCAACGACGCGCTCGAGCAGCTCGCCGCCGCGCGCGAGGACGGCACCATCTCCACCAAGGCACCGCTGCTCAGCAAGAACCTGGCCTTCCACCTCGGTGGCCACACCAACCACTCGGTGTTCTGGCAGAACATGTCGCCCGACGGGGGCGACAAGCCCGAGGGCGAGCTGGCCTCCGCGATCGACGCCGAGTTCGGTTCGTTCGACAAGTTCCAGGCCCACTTCAACGCCGCCGCCACCACCCTGCAGGGGTCCGGCTGGGCGGTCCTGGGCTGGGACCACATCGGACAGCGCCTGATCATCCAGCAGCTGACCGACCAGCAGGGCAACATCTCGATCAACATGACCCCGCTGCTCATGCTGGACATGTGGGAGCACGCCTTCTACCTCCAGTACAAGAACGTCAAGCCGGACTACGTCAAGGCCTGGTGGAACGTCGTGAACTGGGCGGACGTCGCCGAGCGCTACGCCGCCGCCAAGAGCTGACCACCCCCATCCGACGAACGGGCCCCCGTGCAGCCGCGCGGGGGCCCGTCCTCGTTCACAGGGGTACCCGTCCTCGTCGCCCGGGTACCCGTCCTCGTCCACCCGGGGCCCTCCCCGGTCAAGCGTCCAGTTGGGTACTCTGACGTCCCATGAGGTGACCAAGGTCACCAGCCGCCCGAGCACCCTGGGAGCCCGATGCCGATGTCTCACCACGTCACCGACCGCCACGGAGCCGGTCATCGCGGCATCCGGCGCCGCACCGTCCTCGGTGGGGCCGCCGCCCTCGGCAGTGTGGTCGCACTGCACTCCGTCCTGCCCGCGGTCGCGCCCGCGCAGGCCACCCGGATGTACGTGGGGCGGGGCATCGGCGACATGACCGGGGAATCCCTCGGGGCCGGGATGAACGGGTATGCCGACACCGAGCAGCACTCCGTGGGTCTGCATCTGCGGCAGCGGGCCCGGGCGTTCGTCTTCGCCGACTCGCCGTCGTCACCCAGGTTCGTCCACCTGACCGCCGAGATCGGGCTGATCTTCCAGTCCATCCAACAGGAGGTCCTGCGACGCCTGTCCGCGGAGTTCGGCGACACCTATCACGAGGGGAACGTGGTCATCACGGCCACGCACACCCACGCCGCACCCGGCGGGACGTCCGGTCACCCGATGGTCGACCTGTCGATGCTCGGGTTCCGGCCCGTCACCTTCGACGCCAACTGCGCCGGGATCGTCGACGCCGTCAGAATGGCGCACCACGACCTCGCCCCGTCGAGCGTCGGGGTCACCACGGGCCACCTGTACGACGCGGGGGTCAACCGCTCCCGCGGCTCGTTCGACCGGGACACCGCCGACGAACGCGCGCACTTCCCCACCGGCATCGACCCCCGGTCACAGTCCCTGCAGATCACCAGGGGTGAACGGCTCGTCGGGGTGATCAACTGGTTCGCCTCGCACGCCACGTCCATGACCGCCGCCAACGCACTCTCCTCCTCGGACAACAAGGGGTACGCCGCCTGGTACTGGGAGCGCGAGGCCGCGGGCCAGGACTACCTGGCCGGCGGGACCCCGGCACTGGTGACCGCCTTCGCTCAGACCAACCCCGGTGACGTCAGCCCCAACCTCGACCTCGAACCCGGTCGGGGGCCGACGCCGGACGAGTGGCTCAACACCCGTATCAACGGCGAGCGTCAGTTCGCCGCCGCGCGCGACCAGGTGGGCCGGAACGTCCGCCCGCTCGGTGGCGGGATCGACGTCCGCCACCGCTGGGTCGACATGTCGGCGGTCGACGTGCGGCCGGAGTTCACCGGCGACGGCCGCACGCACCGGACCGCGGTGGCGGCCCTCGGTGCGGCGTTCGCCGCCGGCAGCCAGGAGGACGGCGGGGGCGCCGAGGAGCTGCCCTTCAACGAGGGTGACCGGGGCGGGAACCCGGAGGCCAGAGCCATCTCCGAGGTCGTGATCCCCGCCTGGCTACGAGAGGCGCACGGCGCCAAGGACGTGCTGCTTCCCGTCGGTCTTGTGCCGCACGCCATCCAACGTGTGTACCCGTTCCACCTCGTCCGGCTCGGCGGGCACTACCTGTTCAGCCTGGGTTTCGAGCCGACCGTCGTGGCGGGCCTGCGCCTGCGCCGCACCCTGGCGGCCGAACTCGCCGTCCCCGAGGACCACATCACCGTGCAGGGGTACTCCAACGCCTACGGGCACTACGTCACGACCCCGGAGGAGTACTCGGCCCAGAACTACGAGGGCGGAGCGACCGCGTTCGGCCCGTGGACGCTGCCCGCCATCCAACAGGTGGCCGCCGACCTGGCGCGCTCGATGCGGTCGGGATCCCCCCTGGACCCGGGCGCCTCCGAACGGGACCTCACCGGGCAGATCCCCGTCTCCCCCCTGGGCAACCCGCTCGTGGACACCCCGGCGCCGCTGCGGAACTTCGGTGACGTGCTGGACCCGCCCCTGCCCGGGTACCGGGTGGGGCAGCGGGTCGTGGTCCGGTTCTGCGGCACGAACCCCAACTCCGACCTGCGGCGGGGTGACACATACCTCGCCGTGGATCGCCGGGACGGCGGACGGTGGATCCGGGTCCACGACGACGGCGACTGGTCCACGATGATCGTGTTCGAGAGCCTGCTCACCGTGACCAACGCCCTCATCACCTGGGACATCCCTCCGGGGACACCGGCCGGCGAGTACCGCGTGGTGTACACCGCCTCCGGTCGGGGCATCGACGGCCGACTGTTCCCCGTGCGGGGGGAGAGCCCGGCCTTCGACGTGCGCTGAACACGGTTCTGGAACACTGGGCCGGTAAGTGCTTGCACCTCCTAGTGCTCGCCTCCTAGAGAGAAAGGACATCGCCCGTGGACATCAAGGGTGCTTCCGTCATCGTCACCGGTGCCGCCTCCGGCCTGGGCAACGCCACCGCGCGCTCGTTCGCAGAGAAGGGCGCGATCGTCTTCGGCCTCGACCTCCAGCAGTCCATCGACAAGGCCGTCGAGCAGGGCATCGACGAGGGGATCACCCTCCTCCCCGCCGATGTGACCAGCGAGGACGACGTCAAGGCCGCCATCGCCAAGGCCACCGAGGCCGCCCCGCTGCGCGTCGTGGTCAACTGCGCGGGCATCGCCCCGGCCGCCCGCATCGTCTCCAAGAAGGGCGTGCACGCCCTGGACCTGTTCCAGACCTGCATCTCGGTCAACCTGGTCGGCACGTTCAACGTGCTGCGGCTCGCCGCCGAGGCCATGTCCACCCAGGACACGGTCGACGAGGACGGCCAGCGCGGCGTCATCATCAACACCGCCTCCGTGGCCGCCTACGAGGGCCAGGTCGGCCAGATCGCCTACGCCGCGTCCAAGGGCGGCGTGTACTCGATGGGCATCTGCGCGGCTCGCGACCTCGCCCAGTTCGGTATCCGGGTCAACACCATCGCCCCGGGGACCATCGAGACGCCGATGCTGCGTGGCCTGACCGAGGAGTTCCAGAAGACCCTCGAGGCCTCCATCCCGTTCCCGTCCCGCCTCGGCCGCCCGTCGGACTACGCGCAGCTGGCAGGCGCGATCGTCGAGCAGGACTACCTCAACGGCGAGAGCTTCCGTATGGACGGCGCCCTCCGCATGGCGCCGCGCTGATCCGAGCAGATGCGCGGAAAGGCCCGCCCCCAGCGGGGGCGGGCCTTTCCCGTGTACAGCGACGCGAGGTGGACGCGCGAGGCTCAGCCGCGACCGTTCGGGGTGTCCGGGCCCGGCGCCTGCGGGGCGGGGG
>NZ_JAALED010000061.1:0-13202 GCF_014145155.1 Dietzia sp. B19
GTGGACGGGGTCGATACCCGCGGCGGTGAGCTTGGCCAGCGCGCCGTCCGCCCGTGCGGCCCGCTCCCCCTCGCGCCAGACCTCCGAGGCCACGGCCAACACGCCGGCCTGTTCGGGGGTGAGGGTGATCTCCGGGAGCTCGTAACCCCGGGCGGGGATCCGGTACCCGGCCGGGGACCCCGGTGCGAGTGAGGCTCCCTGTTCGAGGGGGACGCCGACGTCGCGGAGTTCCCGCTTGTCCCGTTCGAACATCCTCAGGTAGGCGGCCTCGTTCTCGCAGTCGTCGTATCCCTGGACCATCCTGCGGATCTCGCCCGCGGACAGGTAGGCGCTGGTCGACCGCAGGCAGATGACGAGGTTGACCAGTCGTTGCGACTTGGAGGTGGACACGGGCAGGACGCTATCGCCCGAGCGCGGCGATGAGGTCGTCGACACGCGGGTCCTCCGCTGCGAACGGGTCGGTGAGAGCGACCGTGGGCAGGGTGCCGTCGGCGACCTTCAGATGCACCCAGTCCACCGTGTAGTCGCGTCCGGCCCCGGCGGCCGCGGAGATGAATCGACCTCGCAGTGCCGCGCGGGTGGTCTCCGGCGCGGAGTGCCGGGCCCTGTCGATCTCGGGGTCGTCCACGACCCGTGAGACCAGGCCGCGGCGCTCGAGCACCGAGTGCAACCCACGTCCCGGTCGGATGTCGTGGTAGGTCAGGTCGATCTGGGCGAGCCTGGGGTGATCGAGGTCGGCCCCGGTCCGGTCCTGTACCTGTCGGATCAGCCGGAGCTTCGCGGCCCAGTCGATGTCCGCGGCGATCGCGTCGTGGTCACCGGACTCGACCGCGTCGAGGACCCGTTCCCACAGGGCCACGCATCGCTCCACGACCGGGCGGTCGTCGCGCTCCCACCCGCCGCGAGCGAGGTGGCGGTGGACGGCGGCCAGGAACTCCCGCTGGATCTCCAGGGCGGTCATCGTGGTGCCGTCGGTGAGCCCGACCGGCCGGGTTCCGGTGAGGTCGCGGCTGATCTCCCTGATCGCGCGGACCGGGTGGGCGATCGCCATCGGACGCAGCTCGACGCCGGCCTCGAGCATCTCCAGCACGAGCCGGGTGCTGGCGATCTTGAGCAGTGTCGTGGTCTCGATCATGTTGGAGTCGCCCACGATCACGTGCATCCGCCTGAACCGGGTCGAGTCCGCGTGCGGCTCGTCACGGGTGTTGATGAGCGGCCGCGAACGCGTGGTGGCCGACGAGACGCCGTCCCACATGTGTTCGGCGCGCTGGGAGAAGCAGAATGTCGGACCCTCGTCCTCGGCGACGCCCACCCCGGCCGGGGTCCCGGGCAGGATCTTGCCCGCGCCGCAGATCAGCTGGCGGCTCACCAGGAACGGCAGCAGGGTGGTGGCCATGCTCCTGACCTGGGTCGAGCGGTCAAGAAGGTAGTTCTCGTGGGACCCGTAGGAGTTCCCGACCGTATCGGTGTTGTTCTTGAACAGGTAGACCTTGGCATCGATCCCCTCGGTCGCGAGCGACTGCTCGGCACGGACGGCGAGATCGTCGATGATCCGCTCCCCCGCCCTGTCGTGGGCCACGATCTGTTCTAGGCCGTCGCACTCCGCGGTCGCGTACTCGGGATGGGAGCCGACGTCCAGGTAGAGGCGGGACCCGTTCTCGAGGAACACGTTCGAGCTGCGCCACCGCTCGACGACGGGCCGGAAGAAGTACCGGGCGATCTCGTCGGGCCCGAGCGATCGCGAGCCCTCGCCACCGACGCTGGTGATCCCGAACTCCGTCTCGATCCCGACGATGCGACGGATCATGGCTGTCTACTGCCCGCCCTTCTGGACGTAGGACTTCACGAACTCCTCGGCGTTGGTCTCGAGGATGTCGTCGATCTCGTCGAGGAGGGAATCGGCGGACGAGGTCTGGGCGGTCTTGGCGACCTGCCCGGCCTCGTCGTCCGACTCGCCTGCGCCGCCGGCGCTCTTCTGGATCTGGGACATGGTGTGGGCTGCTCCTGTGTCGGTGTGGGCGGGGTGGACGGGGTGCTCAGTGGACAGGCGGGCCGTCGGGGCTGAGGAAATCCGGGTGGGCGTCGCAGTGGGCCCGGGTCCCCGTGTACGGGTCGGCCAGGTCGACGTGACGGTGGTCGCCGCGGGAATCGACGACGACGACGTGATCCCATCCCGCGGCGTGGATGCGGTCGCCGAGTTCGGCCAGGAAGCGACCCCTGGCCCAGGCCCGCGTGGACTCGGGAGGGGTCGTGATCGCGGCCTCCACCTGTGCCTCGGTGACCAGTCTGCGCATGGCCCCCTTGCTCACGAGACGGTTGTAGAGTCCGCGGTCGGGGTCGATGTCGTGGTACTGGACGTCGATGAGGGCGAGTCGCGCGTGGTCCCATCCCAGCGAGTCCCGTGTCCGGAACCCCTCCAGGAGCCGGAGTTTGGCCGGCCAGTCGAGCCGGTCGGCGCATGACATCGGGTTCTGCTCGAGCGCGTCGAGGATCTCCCGCCACTCGGCCAGGACCTCGACGGCCCATCCGGGACGCCCCGTGCCGTCCCCGACGAACGCGGAGACGCGGCCGAGGATCTCCCGCTGGAGGGCGATCCCCGTGAACTCCCGTCCGTCGGGCAGGGCGACGGTGGCGGTGAGGGTCGGGTCGTGGCTGATGATGTGCACCGCCTCGACCGGGTCGACCGGGACCAGGTCGGCAAAGTCGACTCCGGCCTCGATCGCGTCGAGCACGAGGCAGGTGGTGCCGATCTTGAGGTAGGTGGCCAGCTCGGACATGGTCGCGTCGCCGATGATGACGTGGAGACGCCGCCATGTCTCATCCGGGGCGTGCGGCTCGTCGCGGGTGTTGATGATCCCGCGGCGCAGTGTGGTCTCGAGTCCGGTGAGGACCTCGATGTAGTCGGCACGCTGGGAGAGCTGGAAACCCGCCTCCTCTCCGGACTGGCCGAGGCCGACGCGACCGGCCCCGCAGTACACCTGGCGGGAGAGCAGATGCGGCGCCAGGCTCATCGTCAGGGCGTCGAAGTCGACGTCGCGACGCACGAGGTAGTTCTCGTGGGCGCCGTAGGACGCGCCCTTGCCGTCGACGTTGTTCTTGTAGAGCTTGAGCTCGGCGTTGCCCTCGACGGCGGACGACTCGTGGCCGGCCCGGTGCATGATCCGTTCCCCCGCCTTGTCCCAGATCACGGCGTCGATCGGCGAGTCGACCTCGGGCGACGAGTACTCGGGGTGCGCGTGGTCGACGTAGAAGCGTGCGCCGTTGGTCAGCACCCGGTTGGTCACCCCGAACTCGCTGGGGTCGTAGGCGCGGGCGGAGCCGAGATCGAACCCCCGGGCGTCGCGGAGGGGTGATTCGGACCCGTAGTCCCAGCGGGTCCCGTCGGTCGCCCCGGAACCCTCGCCCGGGTCGGTGTAGGCCTTGACCACCTGGGTCGAGGTGACCACCGAACTGAGCAGCGGCTGGCCCACCGCGACTATCCCGAACTCGATCTCGGTCCCGATCACCCGGCCACGCATGCTCTCGCCGGACGTGGTCCGGACGGGCGGGGTCACCGGTCGTCCTCCCGGCTCGGGACGGTGACCTCGACCACGCGTTCACCGCGGACGCCCGTCAGACGCGCCCACTCCTGCGGGTTGGAGGTGTTGGGCAGGTCGGTGTTCTCCGCGAACTCCGCGTCGACGGCGTCGAGGAAGTCGTCGGTCGTCAGACCCTGCCCGGTGCCGTGCACGATGTCCTTGATCGCGAGCTTCTTGGCCCGGTCCACGATGTTGCGCAGCATCGCCCCGGAGGTCAGGTCCGCGAGGTACAGGGACGACCGGCGGCCCGATGCGTAGACCAGATGGACGTAGGTCGTGGACTCGTCCCTGGTGTAGAGCCGGTCGACGATGCGCGAGATGAGACCCCGGACGTGCTCGGCGCCATCGGTCGAACCGACCTCGTCCGGGTCGAAACGAAGGTCGGGGGTGATGTACTTGGCCAGGATGTCGGCCGCGGCGTCGGCGTCCGGCCGGTCGATGCGGATCTTGAGATCGAGACGCCCCGGTCGCAGGATCGCCGGGTCGATCATGTCCTCCCGGTTGGAGGCACCGATGACGATGACGTTGCGCAGGTCCTCCACGCCGTCGATCTCGGCGAGGAGCTGCGGGACGATCGTGGTCTCCATGTCCGAGGAGATGCCCGACCCGCGGGTGCGGAAGATCGAGTCCATCTCGTCGAAGAAGACGATCACCGGGTTGCCCTCGGTCGCCTTCTCCCGCGCCCGCTCGAAGATCGACCGGATGTGTCGCTCGGTCTCTCCCACGTACTTGTTGAGCAGTTCCGGGCCCTTGATGGAGAGGAAGTACGAGTTGGGGTACCGGCCGTCGGTGACGTCCTGTCCGCGCGACTTCGCGGAGGCCAGCGCCAGCGAGTGCGCGACCGCCTTGGCGATCAGGGTCTTTCCGCACCCGGGAGGGCCGTAGAGGAGGACGCCCTTGGGCGGGGAGAGATGGAACTCGCGGTACAGGTCGTGATGGATGAAGGGCAGTTCGATGGCGTCACGGATCTGCTCGATCTGGGGGCCGAGACCGCCGATGTCGGAGTACTCGACCATCGGGATCTCCTCGAGCAGGAGCTCGTCGACCTCGGCCTTGGGCACGACCTCGAACGCCACGCCGGCCTTGGGGTCCACCAGGACCGCGTCGCCCGGGCGCACCGGAGCCGGGTGATCGGCGGTCCGCCCGCCGCGCAGGCCGGTCGCCAGATGCACGACGTGCTCCTCGTCGTTGCCCATCACCACGCGGGCCCGCACGCCGTCGGCCAGGACGTCCCGGAAGACGGCGGTCACGCCCGTGACCGGGAGTCCGGTGCAGGCCTCGATGACGGTCATGGCCTCGTTGAGCCGGACGGTGGCCCCCGCCGAGAGGACGGAGGCGTCGACCCCGGGCGCGAGAGTGAGCCGCATCCGCCGACCGGCGGCCATGACCTCGGCGGTCTCGGCGTCCGTCGGTTCCTGCAGCACGATCCCGTAGGTGCTGGGCGGTGTGCCGAGGCGCTCGACCTCGCCCTTGAGGGCCTCCAGCTGATCACGGGAGTCCTTGAGGAGCTCGGCGAGCCTGACGTTGCGGGCGCCGAGGGCGTCGATCTTGACCGACTTCTCGCGGTCCGTGCGGGCCCCCTCGTCGACCGCCCTGCGCAGCCGCGCGAGCTCGACCCGGTCCAGCGTCACGCTGTCGCCGCCCCGCTCGTCCGGGGAACGTCCCTCGGTCACCTCGATCACCTGCCCTCCGACTCTCGGACGACACCCTCGTCGTCGTCGCCTCCACCCTATCGCCGGGGTGAGTGGCCGCGTGAGGGGCGGGTGAGTGCGACTCCTCGGGCCGAACTCAGTGCTTGCCGGCCCGGCGCCTGGGCTTGAGCGTGGTCACGCCCTCCGCGAGTCGACGGGCGGTGACCAGGAACGCGGTGTGGCCCTGGATGCGGTGCTCGGGGCGGACGGCCAGGCCCACCACGTGCCACCCGCGGTTGATCGACTCCCACGCCCGGGGTTCGGTCCAGCACTCCTGGCGCCGGAGCGCCTCCACGACGTCCGACATCTGGGTGGTGGTGGCCACGTACACCACCAGGACCCCCCCGGGCACCAGCACGTCGCTCACCGTGGGCAGGCACTCCCAGGGCGCGAGCATGTCCAGCACCACCCGGTCGACCTGTCCGCCCAGGGCCTCGACCGACGTCTCCGCCAGGTCGGCGACCCGCAGGTCCCAGTTCTCGGGGTGTTCGCCGTAGAAGGTCCGGACGTTGCGCTCGGCGTGCTCGGCGTGGTCCTCGCGGATCTCGTACGACAACACCCGGCCCCCGGGGCCCACCGCACGCAGCAGCGAACAGGTCAGGGCGCCGGAACCCGCGCCCGCCTCGAGCACCCGTGCGCCGGGGAACACGTCGCCCTCGTGGACGATCTGTGCGGCGTCCTTGGGGTAGATGACCTGGGCGCCGCGCGGCATCGACAGGACGTAGTCGGTGAGCAGCGGACGTAGCGCCAGGTAGTCGGCATCCCCGGACGACCTGACGATCGACCCCTCCGGGGTACCGATCAGGTCGTCGTGGCGGACGGCGCCGTGGTGGGTGAAGAACTCGGCTCCCTCGACCAGGACGACGGTGTACTTGCGTCCCTTGGTGTCGGTGAGCTGGACGCGGTCGCCGATGACGAACGGGCCGGATCGCTGCACAGTGGACCTCCAGGGGACGGCGGCCGGTTGTCCGACCGGTTGTCTACCCTGCCAGGTGTGACGGATCCCCTGGAAATCGGCGGCAGTGGTACCCCGGCCTCCCCGGCCGATCCGGAGGGCGTGCCCCCGCCGGAGCGCAGGCCCCTGGCGTTGTCGGCGTCGCGGGCGGCGGACTTCCGGCAGTGCCCGCTGCTCTACCGGCTCAAGGCGATCGACAGGATCCCGGAACCGAAGACCCGCGCCCAGGTCCTGGGTACCGTCGTCCACTCGGTGCTCGAGGACCTGTACGCACTGGAGCAGTCGGAGCGCGCCCCGGAGCGCGCCGCGGAGCTGGTCCCCGCCGCGGTGGAGCACTTCTACGCGGTCGGCGGCGGCGCCGAGGTGGTGCCGCTCTCCGCCCGGGCGGAGTTCCAGACGGAGGTCGCCGCGTTGGTGTCCGCGCTCTACGGTGTCGAGGATCCCCGGCGCTTCTCCCCCGCCGCGTGTGAGCAGTACCTCGTCACCTCGACCGCGTCCGGTACCCCGCTCCACGGGTACCTGGACCGGGTCGACGTGGCGCCGACCGGTGAGGTCAGGGTGGTCGACTACAAGACGGGTAAGCCACCACATCCGCGTTACCAGACTCAGGCGATGTTCCAGATGCGGTTCTACGCCCTGATGTACCGGCAGATCCACGGGGTGATGCCGGCACAACTCAAGCTGATCTATCTCAGGAACGGCAGCTGGCTGACCCTCTCCCCCGATCTCGCCACGCTCGTGGAGACCGAGACCGAGCTCGACTCACTGTGGGCGGAGATAGAGCGGGCGGGTGAGACCGGGATCTTCCCCCCGCGCACCTCCCGGCTGTGCGACTGGTGCAACCACCAGGCGTTGTGCCCGGCGTTCGGGGGTACCCCGCCGGAGTACCCGGGATGGCCGGGGCGTCGCGTGATACCTCTCGATCCGGGGACGCCCGATGCGGGACACGCCGGACCGAGGAGCACATGATGACGCAGGCCTACTTCGAGCCGCTGGGCACGGATGACGGCTGGGAAGTGTTCCGGGCGACCCCGCACACGGTGAGCGCCTGGGGCCCGGATCTGCAGCACGGGTCTCCGCCCTCGGCCGTCCTCACCCGCGCCATGGATCGCCTCGAGTGGACGGAGACTACGAGGATCGCCCGCGTCACGGTGGACCTGCTGGGCCCGGTGCCGCTGGGCGAGGTCCGCACCCGGGCCCGCGTCGTCCGGCCCGGTCGCCGGATCCAGCTGCTGGAGTCGGAACTGGAAGCGGGGGGCCGCATCGTCGCCCGGGCGAGTGCCTGGCGGATGGCCGTCGGCGACACCGCCGAGGTCGAGCAGTCGGCCGACCGTCCGCGCGAGCTCCCGGAGGTGGATCGCGACAGCGGCTTCTTCGACCGGTGGACCAGTGGCTACATCGACTCGCTGGAGATCCGCGGTGCGGGCGACGGGGTCGTCTGGGCCCGTCCCACCCTCCCCCTGGTCTCCGGGGAGGAGATGACTCCGGCGGAACGGGTCATGTCGGTGGCCGACATCGCGAACGGCGTCGGGGCCGTTCTCGAACCCGACGAATGGCGGTTCCTCAACACCGATCTGGTCACCCACCTGCACCGGCGGCCCGTCGGCGAGTGGATCGGGGTCACCGCGTCCGCCTCGATCGGCCCCGACGGCGTCGGGGCCACGTCCGGGACCCTGTACGACGAGGTGGGCGCCATCGGGCACACGCTGCAGGCTCTGCTCGTCGAACGGGTCTGAGTCGATCGGGCGCCGAGGCGTGCCGCGCACCGCCGCACCACCGGGACCGCAGTGCGTCACCCCATGCGGCAGGACCGGATGTCCGTGGCGATGACCGCCTTGGCGCCGGCCGCGACCAGCTCGTCCATGATCGAGTTGACCTTCTTGCGCGGCACCATCGACCGCACCGCCACCCAAGCCGGGTCGGCCATCGGGGAGACGGTGGGTGACTCGATGCCAGGGGTGATGGCCGAGACCGACTCCAGGAGCTCCTTGGGGCAGTCGTAGTCCAACATCATGTACTGCTGGGCAAACACGACGCCCTGCAGGCGGGCCCTCATCTGTGCCATCGCAGGGGTCGTCTCGGCGCCGGCGCGCGCGACCAGGACGCCCATCGAGTCGCACAGGACGTCCCCGAAGGCCTCCAAACCGTGCACCTTGAGTGTCCGACCCGAACCCACCACGTCGGCGATGCAGTCCGCCACCCCGAGCTGGATGGAGATCTCCACCGCGCCGTCCAGCCGGATGACCTCCGCCTCGATCCCCCGCTGCTCAAGGTCGCGGCGGACGATGTTGGGGTACGACGTCGCGATTCGGGCCCCCGCCAGACGGTCCGTGGTCCACCCGGCACCGGAGGGGCCGGCGTAGCGGAAGGTGGAGTGTCCGAAGCCGAGGTCGAGGAGCTCGTCCACCTCCGCCATCGAGTCCATACTCAGATCCCTGCCGGTGATCCCGAGCTCGAGTCGCCCCGAGCCCACGTAGACGGCGATGTCCTTGGGTCGCAGGAAGAAGAACTCGACGTCGTTCTCACGGTCGATCAGCGTGAGGTCCTTACTGCCCTCAGTACGCCGGCGGTACCCCGCCTCGGACAGCATCTCGGAGGCGGACTCGGACAGGGCGCCCTTGTTGGGCACTGCGACACGCAGCATGATGGCGGCTCCAGTATTCGGTGCGGGAGGGGTGCTCGGGGTGGCGGTCAGAGATGCCGGTAGACGTCCTCGAGACCGAGTCCGCGCTTGAGCATCATGACCTGGGTCCAGTAGAGGAGCTGCGAGATTTCCTCGGCCAGTTCCTCATCCGACTGGTACTCGGCGGCGATCCACACCTCGCCCGCCTCTTCGTTGACCTTCTTGCCCAGATGGTGCACGCCCTTGTCGAAGGCGGCGACGGTGCCGGAGCCCTCGGGTCGCGCGGCGATGCGCTCGGACAGCTCGGCGAACAGGGAGTCGAAGGTCTTCACGCGCCCGATTGTCCCACAGCCGCAGCCACGGGCGTGCCCGAGGTGAGGGCGACGAGACCGGACGCGTTCACGCCCGTGAGGCTCGGGTGGGTGTGTGCCCCGACCACGTCCGGTTGTCCGTCGGTCGACGGGACGTACAGGACCCGGCATCCCGCGGCGACCGCCGAGGTGGCGCCGGTGACCGAGTCCTCGACCGCGACGGCGGTGGTGGCCTCGACCCCGAGCCGCGAGCACGCCAGCAGGTAGGGGTCGGGTGCCGGCTTGGGGTCGGCCACCATGCACCCCGTCACCACCACATCGAACCGCGAACGGTCGATGAACTCCAGCGGCACCGCCGCGACGTCTGCGGTCGTGTTGGTCACCAGGGCGACCGGGGCGTTAGTCGAGGCGAGGTCCTCCAGCAGCTCCTCGGCCCCCGGCCGCCACCGCATATCGGACCGCATCAGCTCGGTGACCCGTGAGTTGAGCCGGAGGGCCAGTCGATCGAACTCGGCGCCCTCGATGGTGCGCCCGGTGTACTCGCCCAGGATCGCGAAGAACCCGGGGAGCGAGTTGCCCAGGGTCCGCTCGCGGGTCGCCTCGTCGAGCGGACGGCCCAGGTACTCGGCGAGCTCGTAGACGGCGATGTCCCACAATCGCTCGGTGTCGACGAGCGTGCCGTCCATGTCGAGACACACGGCGGCGGGGAGACGGGAGTACGAAATGCTGGTCACGGGCTACTGTCTACCGGACAACGGGCCACCGGGGGTACCGTGACCGGCCCCGTTGGTTCCTCCGTCAACCGCCGTTCAGTGGCAGTTCCCCGCAGGAACGAGGAATCGTTCGGTGTGGGTTGCGGAGGCGAACGGTGCGACCGACCCGGGGGCGAAGGTGGGTAGGGCGGACCTACTGGTGGTGATGGTGACCGCCAGCCGTCCGTGTCCGGTGAACACCCCGCCGACGCCCACTTCGGGTCCGGTCGACTGGACCGTGCGCACGCCCCTCGCGTCGGTATCGATGTTGTGCCACTCCACGGTGGCGGAGTTGAACGGGAAGAGGGTTGCCGAGAAGTCGAACGAGCCGACGGGCTGGTCGAGGTCCCTGGCGTTCGCGCTCAGTGCCTGGTGGAAGCGCTCGTCTCCGCCCAGCGTGCAGGTGGTGAAGGCGCCGAAGCGAATGGTGTGCTCGCCGCCCAGCGGGTACGGCATACGGACGTCCCAGGCCGGCGAGGGGTGCCACACCTGGGCCGAGGCCGCAGGCGCGAGTGCCACGGCTGCCCCTCCGGCGAGAAGGCTCGCCACACAGGTCAGGGCGGCTGATCGACGGAAGGTGGTCATATCTGGCTCCTCGCCGGCGCTCTCGGTGGACTGTCGCCGAGTTGGTCTCTCTCTGTTCATCGACCGGGCATCACAAGGTGTTAGCAGTGCGGTGCCCTGGTCAGACGTTGAAGTACTTGGCCTCCGGGTGGTAGAGCACGAACGCATCCGTCGACTGCTCGGGGTGAAGCTGCAGTTCCTCCGAGAGTTCGACGCCGATCCGCTCCGGCTCCAGCAGGTCCACCACGACCTTGCGGGACTCCAGGTCCGGGCACGCGCCGTAACCGAAGCTGTAGCGGGCTCCCCGGTACTTGAGGTCGAAGTAGTCGTGGATGGTGTCGGGGTCCTCGTCCGAGACAGCGCCCTCGGGCAGGCGCAGTTCGTCGCGCACCCGCCGGTGCCAGAACTCGGCCAGCGCCTCGGTGAGCTGGACCGACAGGCCGTGGACCTCGAGGTAGTCGCGGTAGTTGTCCGCCGCGAACAGCTCGTTGGCGAAGTCCGCGATCGGGGTC
Organism: Dietzia sp. B19; assembly: GCF_014145155.1. Classification (NCBI taxonomy): domain Bacteria; kingdom Bacillati; phylum Actinomycetota; class Actinomycetes; order Mycobacteriales; family Dietziaceae; genus Dietzia; species Dietzia sp. B19. The sequence goes on from NZ_JAALED010000061.1 coordinate 10,987, forward strand.
CCCATGGTGACGAGCTGGAAGGGCAGGACGTCGACGGTTCCCTCGGCCTCGCAACGCTCCTTGGAGGCCAGGAAATCCGGGATGCTCAGGAACCGTCCCCGCTGTTGGCGGGGGAAGGAGATCCGGTGCAGCACCTCCGCGTCCGGACGAGGCTCGGCCAGCACACAGATGTCCTCGCCGTCGGAGTAGGCCGGGAAGTACCCGTAGACCACAGCGGAGTGGGCCAGGATCCTCTCGGTGGTAAGACGGTCGATCCATGAACGCATGCGCGGCCGACCCTCGGTGGCGACCAGCTCGTCGTAATCGGGGCCGTCCCCGCTGCGCGTCCCGCGAAGTCCCCACTGCCCGAAGAACAGCGCACGCTCGTCGAGGTGACCGACGTAGTCGGCGACGGGGATGCCCTTGGCGATCCGCGTGCCCCAGAAGGGCGGGGTGGCGATCGGCTGGTCCGCCGCGACGTCCGACCTCGCCGGGACGACGACGGGCTCGGCCTCGGCGGCCCGTTTGGCGGCGATCCGCTCGCTGCGGGCCCGGCGCTCGCGCCGTTCGGCGGCCTTGGCCGACGCGTCCGAGGACTCGGACATGGGGACGCCGGTCCGCTTGGCCGTCATCACCTCGTCCATCAGGCGCAGTCCCTCGAACGCGTCGCGTGCGTAGAACACGTCGCCCTCGTACATCCCGGCGAGGTCCACCTCGACGTAGGCGCGCGTCAGGGCGGCACCACCCAGCAGGACCGGGAAGTCGCCGGCGATGCCCTCGGAGTTGAGCTCCGCGAGGTTGTCCTTCATCACCACGGTGGACTTGACCAGGAGGCCGGACATGCCGATCACGTCGGCCTTGTGCTCCCGGGCCGCCGAGATGATGTCCGCGATCGGCTGCTTGATGCCGATGTTGACCACGTCGTACCCGTTGTTGGACAGGATGATGTCCACCAGGTTCTTGCCGATGTCGTGGACGTCGCCCTTGACCGTCGCCAGGACGATGCGGCCCTTGCCGTCCTCGTCGCTCGCCTCCATGTGGGGTTCCAGATGGGCGACAGCGGTCTTCATGGTCTCGGCAGACTGCAGGACGAACGGCAGCTGCATCTGGCCCGAACCGAACAGTTCGCCGACCGTCTTCATGCCACTGAGCAGGTGGGTGTTGATGATCTCGAGCGGGGGGATCTCCTGCATCGCCGCGTCGAGATCGGCTTCGAGGCCCTTGCGCTCGCCGTCGACGATCCGCGCCGACAAGCGGTCCATGAGCGGCATCGCGGCGAGCTCGGCCGCTCTCGCGTCCTTGGTGCTCGCGGTGGACACACCGTCGAAGAGCTCCATGAACACCTGGAGCGGGTCGTACCCCTCCTTGCGGCGGTCGTAGACGAGGTCGAGCGCGACCTCCCGCTGGCGATCGTCGATCTTGCTCATGGGCAGGATCTTGGAGCTGTGCGCGATCGCGGTGTCCAGGCCGACCTGGATGCACTCGTGCAGGAACACGGAGTTGAGCACCTGGCGCGCGGCGGGATTGAGGCCGAACGAGATGTTGGACAGTCCCAACGTGGTGTGGATTCTCGGGTGCGATCGGGTGAGCCTGCGAATGGCCTCGATGGTCTCGATCCCGTCCCGTCGCACCTCCTCCTGGCCGGTGGAGATGGGGAAGGTCAGGCAGTCGATGATGATGTCGTCCTCGGCGATCCCCCAGTTCTCCGTGAGGTCGGCGATGATCCGCTCCGCGATCTCGACCTTGCGGTCCGCCGTGCGCGCCTGGCCCTCCTCGTCGATGGCCAGCCCGACCACCGCGGCGCCGTGGCGCGAGACCAGTTCCATGATCCTCTGGAATCGCGAGTCCGGTCCGGCCCCGTCCTCGTAGTTGACCGAGTTGACCGTGCACCGTCCGCCGAGGTGCTCCAGGCCCGTCCGGATGACCTCGGGTTCGGTCGAGTCGAGCATGATCGGCAGGGTCGAGGAGGTCGACAGCCGTCCGGCCAACTCGGCCATGTCCCCCGAGCCGTCCCGGCCGACGTAGTCCACGCAGAGGTCGATCATCTGCGCCCCGTCCCGCATCTGTTCCTTGGCGATGTCCATGCAGGTGTCCCAGTCGGCGGCGAGCATCGCGTCCCGGAACCGCTTGGACCCGTTGGCGTTGGTGCGCTCGCCGATCATGAGGATGCCGGCGTCGGCCCGCAGCGGCGTCGAGCTGTAGAGGGAGGCGACCGCGTTGACCGGCTCGACCCGCCA
>NZ_JAALED010000061.1:13241-22551 GCF_014145155.1 Dietzia sp. B19
CCTCACCTCGTCCCGGAGGCGGGTGATGTGTTCGGGGGTGGTGCCGCAGCATCCGCCGACCATCGACAGCCCGAACTCGGAGACGAAGTCGGCGACCTGGGGGCCGAACGCCTCGGCGCCGAGCGGGTACACGGCTCCGTGTTCTCCCAGTTCGGGCAGTCCCGCGTTGGGCATGACGGAGACGGGGACGCCGGCGTGCTGGGTGAGGTAGCGCAGGTGCTCGATCATCTCGGCGGGCCCGGTGGCGCAGTTGAGGCCGATCATGTCGATGCCGAGCGGTTCGAGCGCGGTCAGTGCCGCCCCGATGTCGGACCCCAGGAGCATGGTCCCGGTGGTCTCGATGGTCACGTGCGTGATGATGGGCAGCCGGCGCCCGGCGGCGGCCATGCCGTCCTGGCAGCCCAGTACCGCGGCCTTGACCTGGAGCAGGTCCTGGCTTGTCTCCACGAGGAACGCGTCGGCTCCGCCCCGGGCCAGGCCCTCCGCCGCGCGGGCGTAGGCGTCCCTCATCTCCTCGAACGTGGCCTGCCCGAGCGAGGGCAACTTGGTCCCCGGGCCGAGGGAGCCGAGCACCATCCGCGGCGTGCCGTCCTCGGAGGGGCCCATCTCGTCGGCGACCTGCCGGGCGATCGCGGCACCCTTCTCGGCCAGCTCGCCGATGCGGTCGACGATGTCGTAGTCCCCCAGGTTGGACAGGTTGCACCCGAAGGTGTTGGTCTCCACCAGATCCGCGCCGGCCTCGAAGAACGCGCGGTGGATGTCCGCGACGACGTCCGGGCGGGTGGCGTTGAGGATCTCGTTGCATCCCTCCAGACCGAGGAAGTCGACGTCCACATCCAGGTCCACCGCCTGCAACATCGTGCCCATCGCCCCGTCGCTGATCAGTACTCGCCGGCGGGCGGCGTCCAACAGGGGCGAATCGAAATCGACAGACATGGCCCCAGTGTATGGGTGCCCCGGAAGTGTCCGTCCGTAGGCTGTACTGATGACTGTCGAATGGACCCCCGACGGGCACCTCGATCTCGAGAGCCCGGTGATGATCGTGGCCTTCGAGGGCTGGAACGACGCCGCGGACGTGGCGACCGGGACCGTCGAACATCTCGCCCTGACCTGGGAGGCGCGGCAGATCGCGGAGATCGGTGGCGACGAGTTCTTCGACTACCTCGACCAGCGGCCGACGGTCCGGCATTCCGGCGGGGTGTCGCGATCGGTCGAGTGGCCACAGATCCTCGTGTCCGCGTGCCGACCGGACGGGTTCGACCACGACGTGTTGCTGGTCCGGGGGCCCGAGCCGGGTCTGAAGTGGCGCCGGTTCGCCTCCGAGTTCGTGGACCTCGTCGACACCCTGGGAGTCACCGAGGTGGTGCTGTTGGGTGCCTATCTCGCCGATGTGCCCCACACCCGCCCCGTTCCGCTCACCGGGACGGCGTTCAATCGGCAGAGGATGGCCGAGATGGGGGTCCGGGCCTCCGATTACGAGGGGCCCACCGGGATGACCGGGGTCCTCCAGCAACTCCTCACCGAGGCCGGGGTCCCGACGGTGAGTCTGTGGGCGGGTGTCCCCCACTACGTTGCCGCACCGCCCAATCCGCGCGGCACCGAGGCGGTGCTGTCCTGGTTGGCGGAGAACCTGGGGGTGGCCGTCCCGATGGACGCACTGCGCGTGCAGTCCCGCACGTGGGTCGCGAAGGTCGACGCCGCCGCCGGCGAGGACGAGGACCTCCGCGACTACATCCAGTCCCTGGAGGACCGGATGGACGACGAGAACGGTGTCGGGGCGGGGGTCGACCCCGAACCCGACCGTGGTCGGGCCGCTGACGGGGAGACGATGCCGCTGGTCGACGGCGAGTCGATCGCCGCCGAGTTCGAGCGCTTCCTGCGAGGCGAGCGGGACGAGCCCGACGCCGGGTAGACCGTCGGACCGGTCACCGGAACGCCGTCAGGTGGCGGGGGCGAGACCGAGCAGGGCGTCGAGGGCGGTCGCGATGGACGGTCCCGCGGACGGGTCGGACTCGTCCCCGGCCAGGGTCGCCTCTGCCCACCTGTCGACCGCGGCCAGGGCGCCCGGGGTGTCGAGGTCGTCCGCGAGACGTTCCCGCACGGCGATGATGGTCGCGGCGGAGTCGGCGCCCGATCCCCGGGAGATCGCACGGAACCACGTCTCGCACCGGGAGCGGGCCTCCGCGAGCAGGTCCTCCGACCAGGAGCGGTCCGTCCGGTAATGGCCGGCGGCCAGGGCGAGTCGGATGACGGCCGGGTCCACCCCCTGTTCGCGGAGTGTCTTGACCCGGACGAGATTGCCCAACGACTTGCTCATCTTGACCCCGTCGAGGCCGATCATCGCCGCGTGCACGTAGAAGCGCGCGAACGGGGAACGACCGGTCGCGGCCTCCGCGTGGGCGGCGGAGAACTCGTGGTGTGGGAACGCGAGGTCGCTGCCCCCACCCTGGATGTCGAACTCCATACCCAGGCGGTTCCGGGCGATCGCCGAACACTCGATGTGCCATCCGGGTCTGCCCGCCCCCCAGGGCGAGGGCCAGGACGGCTCCCCCGGTCGCTGCACCCGCCACAGCAGTGCGTCCAGCGGGTGCTCCTTGCCGGGCCGGTCCGGGTCCCCGCCGCGCTCGGCGAACGCGGCGGCCATCTCCTGGGCGTCGTACCCCGACTCGTACCCGAAGGCCGGGGTGGCCCGGTGTCGGTAGTAGACATCGGGGTACCCGTCGACCCCGGGATCGATCCGGTAGGCGTGGCCGCGGTCGACGAGCTCGGCGACCATCTCCACGACCTCGTCGATGGTCTCGGTGGCGGCCACGTAGTCGCGGGGTGGGAGCACGCGGAGCGCCTCCATGTCGGAGCGGAACAGATCGGTCTCACGGTCCCCGAGTTCCCTCCAGTCCACGCCGTCGCGCTCCGCCCTCTCGAACAGCGGGTCGTCGACGTCCGTGGTGTTCTGGACGTAGTGGACCTCGTGTCCGGCGTCCAGCAGGAGCCGGTACACCAGATCGAACGTCAGGTAGGTCGCCGCGTGACCGAGGTGGGTGGTGTCGTAGGGGGTGATGCCGCAGACGTACATCCCGGCGACTGGCCCGGCGGACACCTCCCGGACCTGTCCGCTCGCCGTGTCGTACAACTTCAGGGGGGCACCGTCGCCGGGGACGGCGGGGACGGCAGGCGGGGGCCACGAGTGCATGCGGGCGAGTCTAGATACCGGGCGGGTTCAGAAGAGCGGCCAGGGTAACGGGTAGCCCGCTCCCGGTACGGGGAACACCTCGCCGTCGAGCAGTGCGGTGACCCGAGCGCCCAGTGCGCGTACCTCGGCGGGTGAGAGCAGGTCACGCAGGCTTTCCGCGAGGAGGGCGTCCCCGGACAGCCCGTCGCGCACCCTGCCCAGTCCCTCGAGATCCCCCGGGGGCAGCGGCTGGCCGGCCCACCCCCACAGGACGGTGCGCAGCTTCGGCTCGGTGTGGAACGACAGGCCGTGATCGATCGCCCAGATCAGGCCGGAGGTGTCGACGAGGACGTGTCCGCCCTTGCGGTCGGCGTTGTTGACGACGTGGTCGAACAACGCGATACGACGGAGCCGTTCGTCCAGGGCGTGCGCCACCACCACGTCCTCCCCGCGGGATCCCTCACCCCGGAGCACCGCCACCCGGCCGGGGGGAAGGGCGCCCACCGGGTGGACGTCCACCGGGTCGTGGCCGGGCGCCTCACCCCGGTCGAGCTCGTCGATCCATCGTTGCGCCATCCCCGGGCCGCCGGGGCCGTGTGCTCCCACCGTCTCGGGCACCAGGTCCCACCCCAGGGCCACGGACACCGCGTACGCCGCGATCTCCCGGGCCGCCAGGCTGCCGTCGGGGAAGTCCATGAGCGGCCGCTCCCCCGCCGACGGTTTGTACACCCAGTGCCCGCCCTCGGCGTCCACGCAGCGGTACACCGCGTTGCTTCCCGAGGGGATCCGGTGCAGAACGGTGAGTTCGGGGCCCGGCGGGCGGGCGGTCACGGGTCGACGAGGTCGGCGAGCGCATCACCGGAGCGCGGGAGGTACCCGTTGAGACGGATGCACAGGTGACCCGTGGTGTCGATCGGCTCGCCGCACAGCGGGCACGGAGCGCGCCCGGCGGAGACGACCTTCTCGCTGCGCAGGACGAACTGCCGTGCACGCTGCGGGGTCAGGAACACGCGGAGCGCGTCCGGGGCGTCCTCCGCGTCCGAGAGGACCACCGACTCGTCGGTGGCGGTGGGGTCCGCCGCCAGCAGCTCCACGACGATCTGGCTCTTCTCGCCGTCCCACCCCAGGCCCATCGTGCCCACCTGGAACTCCGCGTCGACGGGCATCTCCAGCGGCGCCAGGTCGTCCACGACGCCGGCGGCCGGGGGGACGGGGACATCGGACTTCGCGGCGATCTCGTCGAGGAGATCCCCCATCCGCTCCGAGAGGATCTGGGCCTGTTGCTTCTCGCACCGGACGGAGACGGTTCGGCCGCCGCCCGTGGCCTGGACGAAGAACACGCGCTCGCCGGGTTGGCCGACCGTGCCCACCACGAACCGGGCCGGGTCGCGGAACTCGTGGACTTCCCTGCTCATGCCGGTCGTCTCCCTCGTGTGCTGCCGTGTGGTGCCGGGTGGTCCCGGGTGGAGGCGCGGTTCATAAGGGTACGTTCCCGCCGGGCACCGCGTCCGAGCTGGCGTCTCCGGCGGTGGCGTTGCCCACGTGTCCGGCGGGCTCCCCGCGGAGACTGGCGAGGTCTCCACCGGTGTCGTTGACCCGGAGGACGAACGGCCGGTGGGGGGTGTAGCGGACCACCGACACCGATCCCGGCTCCACCACGATGCGCTGGAAGTGGTCGAGATGCATCCCGTACGCGTCGGCGATCACCGACTTGATCACGTCTCCGTGGCTACACGCCACCCACAGCACGTCACGGCCCGCGTCCTCGGCCAGGCGGCGGTCGTGCTCCCGGACGGCCGAGACGGCGCGGGTGGCCATCTCGGCGAGGGACTCACCCCCGGGGAAGACGGCCGAGGAGGGGTGCTGCTGCACCACCGACCACATGTGTTCGGACGCGAGCTCGGTCAGGGTCCGTCCGGTCCAGGTGCCGTAGTCGACCTCGACCAGGCCCTCCTCGACCACGGGCTCCACCCCGAACGCGGCGGCCAACGGCTCGACCGTCTCCCGGCAGCGCATGAGCGGCGACCGGACGACCGCCTCGACCGGGAGGCCGGCGAGACGTCGGCAGAGGTCCTGTGCCTGCGCGCGACCCGTCTCGTCGAGCCCGACCCCGGACGTGCGGCCGGCCAGTGTCAGCGCGGTGTTGGCGGTCGAGCGGCCGTGGCGGAGGAGGATGACGGTCATAACGGCAGGTTACCGACGCCGCGCCACTTCGGTGGTGTGGTCAGGTCGCGGGGATCGCGCCGGTGGACAGCAGCGCGATCACGACCAGGCCCAGGACGATGCGGTACCCGGCGAACCAGGCCAGGGAGTGGTTCTGCACGAAACGCAGGAGCCAGGCGATGGCGGCGTAGCCCAGCACGAACGCGATCACCGATCCCACGATCAGCTGGATCCCGGTGGCGGACTGCCCCACGGACGGCTCGAACGCGTCGGGGAGGCTGAACAACCCGGAGGCCAGGACCGCCGGGATGGCCAGCAGGAAGGAGAACCGTGCGGCGGCCTCGCGGGACATGTTGAGGAACAGGCCGGCGGAGATGGTGCCACCCGAACGGCTGACACCGGGGATGAGGGCCAGGCACTGGGCCAGTCCCATGACCACCGCGTCCTTCATCGTCAAGCCCTCGAGCGACTGGCCGTCGACGGGGCGGTCCTGCTTGGAGACCTTCTCCGCGATGAGGAACACGAAGGAGAACGCGATGAGCACGATCGCCGTGATCCACAGATTCCGGGCGGCGTCCCGGATGAGGTCTTTGCCGAGGAAGCCGATCACGGCGATGGGGATCGATCCGATGATCACGTACCAGCCGAGCCGGTAGTCCGGGTCGTCGCGGTGCCGGCGGTAGAACACGCCCCGGAACCAGGCGACGAGGATCCGCACGATGTCCTTGAAGAAGAACACCAGCACGGCGGCCTCCGTGCCGAGCTGGATGACCGCGGTGAACGAGGCGCCCGCGTCCGCACCGAACAGCCAGGTGGAGAAGATGCGTAGGTGCCCGGAGGACGAGACGGGCAGGAACTCCGTGATCCCCTGGATCACGGAGAGCACGATCACCTGGAGCCAGGACATGCCGTCCGCAGCGGGGGCGGCCAGGACCGTCGGGTTCACGGGCGCTGCTTTCTGTCGGGGAACGTCGGCATGGGCGTGGTTGACTCACCGCACCGCCGTGAGGGTAGTCGTCCGGACCTGGACGGCGACTGAGGACCCGCGTGGGGGACACTGTGGAGACGTCGAAAGGAACACCGTGCCCCTTCGTGTCCACCGCCGCTCCGCTGTGACCGCCGCTCTGCTCTCCCTCGCCGTCGGGCTCGCCGGCTGCGCGTCGACCACCAGCCAACTGGAGGACTACACCGGGATCGAGCAGGGTAACGCCCGTCCCGCCGCGTCGCCCCAGGTCTCCGATCCCGAGGGCGGTGAGGTCGTCCCGGTCCCGGGGTCCGTGTCCTCCCTGGTCGCCGTGGGCGACAGGGTGGTGGCGCAGGTCGACGGCCCGCCGACTCTGGAGATCGCCCGCGTGGACGGGACCCGATGGATCCCGGAGACGACCGTCGAGCTGCCCGCGGATGCGGGAACCGCCACTGCCGGGGTCGACGGGACGGTTCTTGTCCCCTTCGGCGACGGCGTCGTCGTGGTCACGGCGGCAGGTGACGCACGCGAGATCTCGGGACTCGGACCGGTCACCGCGGCGGCCGTGACCACCGACGGTCGCCTGCTCACGGGCGCCCCCGGCGGCGACGTGGTCGTCCGGGACGCCGACGGGACGGAACAGCATCGCCTCGCAGGCCTGACATCGGTCGATCGGATCAGTGTGGCCCGGGACGGTTCGGTCACGGCGTTCAGCCGACCGGACACCGTCATCGCCAGCATCGACCTGGACGAGGACGGCGCGGGACCGCTCCTGCGCGCCGGGAAGGGCGCCGGGAGACTCGACGAGTACGGCGAGGGCACGGTCGTCGCCAGCGACACCGTGGGTGACACGCTCCTCGTCTACTCGACCTCCCCGATCCGGCTCCACCAGCAGTTCCCGGTCGCAGCGGCCCCCTGGGCGGTCGCCGGGGACCCCACCCGGGACGTCGTCTGGGTCACCTCCACCGGAACCAACACCGTCCAGGCGTACGATCTCGGCGACGGCACAGGGGTCCGGCGTGCCGAGATCGCGACGGTACGTCAGCCGGACTCGCTGGTGGTCACGGCCTCCGGGACCGTGGTCGTCGGTTCCTCCGACGGTGCCGGCCTCCACCTGATGCGCCCATCACTGCCCGTGCCGTCGAGCTGATCGAAGGACCACCCACGTCCCATCGAGGAGGACCGTGTACTCGCTGATGAAGAGTGTGCTGTTCCGCTTTCCGGCGGAGCGGATCCACCACCTGGTATTCGGCTTTCTCAAGCTGCTGACCCTGGTGCCGCCACTGGGCTCCCTGGTGCGCCGGTTCCTCGGCGTCCGGGATCCGGTGCTGGCCCAGGATGTCCTGGGACGTCGCTTTCCGGGGCCGCTCGGCCTCGCGGCCGGTTTCGACAAGAACGCGGCCGCCGTCGACTCGTGGGGGGCGATCGGCTTCGGTTTCAGTGAGGTCGGCACGGTCACCGCCTCACCCCAGCCCGGCAACCCGCCACCTCGTCTGTTCCGGCTGCCGGAGGACCGGGCCATCCTCAACCGCATGGGGTTCAACAACCACGGCGCGGGCAACGCGGCCAACAACCTGCGTCGTCGGCGCAGCAGCGACCCGGTGGGGATCAACATCGGCAAGACCAAGGTGGTGCCCGCGGAGGACGCCGTTCGCGACTACGTGGCCTCGGCCAGCATGCTCACCGGGCTGGCCGACTACATGGTGGTCAACGTCAGCTCCCCCAACACCCCCGGCCTGAGGGACCTGCAGGCGGTCGAATCGCTGCGTCCCATCCTCACGGCGGTCCGTGACGTGGCGACGATCCCGGTGTTGGTCAAAATCGCCCCGGACCTGGACGACGCGGACATCGACGCGGTCACCGATCTCGTCGTGCAGCTCGGCCTCGCCGGCATCGTGGCCACCAACACCACCATCTCGCGCGACGGGCTCACGACCCCGGCGAGCACGGTGGCGGCGATGGGCGCGGGCGGGATCTCGGGGGCACCCGTCGCGGACCGGTCCCGCCAGGTGCTCGCCCGGATCCACGAGCGGGCCGGCGATCGGATCGTCATCATCTCGGTCGGCGGCGTCGAGACCCCGGAGGACGTGTGGGACCGCATCACCCACGGTGCTCATCTTGTCCAGACCTACACCGGCTTCGTGTTCACCGGCCCCGGTCTCATCCGTGGGACCAACAAGCTCGTCGCCCGACGGCTCCGGCAGGGCGGGTTCGCCTCCCTGGCGGAGGCCGTCGGTTCCGCGGTCAGCTGACTCTCACTGCTCGAAGAGCGCCGTGGTGGTCCCGCGGGCCAGGCCCTGCCCGAAGAGGTTGAACCCCACGAAGGCGCAGGAGGCGTCCTCTCCGAGTTCGATCTCGTCGCCGACGGCGTGAACGGCGAGGATGTACCGGTGCGGACCGTGGCCCTCCGGTGGGGCCGCACCCACGAACCCCCTGAACCCGGCGTCGTTGCGGACCACGACGGCCCCCTCCGGGAGGCCCGAGGTGTCGTCGCCGGTGCACGCCCCCTCCGGTAGCGAGGTCACGTCGGCCGGGATGTTGGCCACCGACCAGTGCCAGAACCCCGAGGCGGTCGGCGCGTCGGGGTCGAACACGGTCACCACATAGGTCCGGGTCCCCTCCGGTCCGGCACTCCAGCTCACCTGTGGGGACTTGTCCTCGCCGCCTTCGACGCCCATCTTCCCGCCGAGCTGCGCGGACGACAGGGTGGAGCCCTCGGCGAAGGACTCGCTCGTCACCTCGAGCGCGGGGAGATCCGGAAGGGCGTCATAGGGGTTCGGCACGCGGAAGTCGGTCATCGTCATCCTCCTGGGTCGGACGGTGTGGGGAGGCATCCCCCAGCCGGTCACGTCCTTGTCTACCAGCGATGACCGGCAGGCGCCGTGTGTGAGCGGGGTCCGATTTGTCCCACGGTTCGCGCATCGGCTAGTGTCATTCCTCGCACGACCAAGCCGGGAACGAACCGGTGCAGGTCATCAGTGTGCGAGCGCGAGTGGCGGAATGGCAGACGCGCT
>NZ_JAALED010000556.1:0-269 GCF_014145155.1 Dietzia sp. B19
CCCGCGGCGCCGACGGGCGTCCCCCTGCCCTCGGCGTCGGACCCGGTGCTCTGGCCGCAGCGCGAGGCGCTCAAGGCGGCACTGCAGTACCCGGGCCTGGCGGGACCGCTCTTCGACTCGCTCCCGGGCGAGTGCTACACCCATCCCGCCTACGCCCTGATCGCGGACGCGCTGTCCGCGGCCGGGGGGTGCGCCTCCGGCAAGAGCGGCGCGAACTGGGTGTCCGAGGTCTCCAGGGGCCTCGAGGACGACGGTCTGCAGCGGCTGGA
>NZ_JAALED010000556.1:316-5883 GCF_014145155.1 Dietzia sp. B19
AGACGCTCCGCGTGGCCGAGGACGCGCTGCCCCGCTACGTCTCCGGCGTGCTCGCCCGCCTACAGGAGGTGTGGGTGTCCGGCCAGATCGCGGACCTCAAGTCCAAGGTCCAGCGGATGAGTCCGGCCGCCGACCCGGAGGGGTACTCGGCGCTGTTCGGCGACCTCGTGGCGTTGGAGGAATACCGGCGCGGACTGCTCGAGCAGGCCGTGGGCGCCACGCCCGACATCGCCTGAGCTCGCGATTTGGTCCGATGGTCGCCCTCGCACTAAGGTGAGTTCTCGGTGTCCGACGTGCTCGTCGGTCACCGGCAGCAATCCCCCATAGCTCAATTGGCAGAGCATTCGACTGTTAATCGAAGGGTTTCTGGTTCGAGTCCAGATGGGGGAGCAGTAGATCAGGCCGGAGGAGACACTCCTCCGGCCTGATCCGCATTTCGGGGTTAGCCGGGCTGGAGTGTCCGGAAGTCGCCGCGGTCGAAGTCGACGCGGAACCGCCTGGAGACGATCCGCCAGCCCGCGGGGGTCCTGGTCCACAGGTCGGAGTACTCGCCGAAGCACTCGTAGCTCAGTCCGGCCTGGTCTCCCGTCCCGAGGTGAAGCACCCGCGCGTACGTCAGACTCCTCGCCCGGTCCTCGTCTCCGTCGAGCGCGAGGTGCACCCTGTGGTTGCCCAGCAGATGCTGGGAGGGGCCACACCCGCCGAGGTGGTCCCGCACCGTCCGGACGATCTGCTCCCGACCGGCCGCCCCGTACCCGGTCGCGGATTCGGTGAACAGCTCTCCCAGCCCGTCCCAGTCGCGGGTGTCCAGAGCGGTGGCGATGTCCGCCATCCGCTCGATGATCTGGTCCCTGTCACTGCTCATCACCTTTTCCTAGCAGGGATCGCCGGGCGATCTCAGCCTTCGTCGTTAACCTGGCGCCATGACCGACGCCGAAGTCACCCTCTCGACCGGCCGCGTCCGTGGGACCGAGCTCGGTGACGTCGTCCGCTTCTACGGCATCCCGTACGCCGAGGACCCGGTCGGCGAGCTGCGCTTCGCCTCCCCGGTCCGTAGAGCGCCGTGGGACGGGGTCCGTGATGCGACGAGGCCCGCCGCCACCGCCCAGAGGCTGAGGTTCGACCCGGACCCGGCGATCCCCGAGCCGATCGTCGCGGGCACCGACATCCTGCACGTGGACGTGTGGGCGCCGGCGACGGGTTCCGGGCACCCGGTGATGGTGTGGATCCACGGGGGCGGCTGGGAATCGGGGTCGTCCCATCAGCCGTGGTTCGACGGTGCGACCTTCGCCCGCCGGGGGATCATCGTGGTCTCGGTGGGCTACCGCCTGGGTGTCGAGGGCTTCACGCCGTTCCCCGACGCCCCGGACAACCGCGGGATGCTCGACTGGATCGCCGCCCTCGAGTGGGTCCGGGACGAGATCGCCGCGTTCGGCGGAGATCCCGACAGGGTGACGGTCACCGGGCAGTCGGCCGGCGGGGGAGCGGTGCTGTGCCTGTTGGGTTCACCGCCGGCGGCAGGGCTGTTCCACGGGGCGATCGCGGCGTCACCGGCGGTCCTGCGGGCCCCGGCGACCCGCCCGCCCAAGGGGATCACCGCGGAGGAGCTGGCGGCCGGGGGACGTGGCGCCGTGGACGAGTTCCATCGGCGCCTCCGGCGCGAGAACCAGTTCACGCTCCCGTTCCGTCCGGTGGTCGGAGGCGAGACGGTCCCGGCCCCTCCCCTCGAGGCGGTCGCCGCAGGCCCTTCAACGAGCGTCCCGCTGCTCATCGGTTCCACCGCGACGGAGTTCGAGGCCGTCTCGGACAAGCTCCCGGGTCCGGCGCTGGTGCCGGGGGCCGCGTTCATGGCGGTGTCCCAGCAACTCCCCAGGCAGGGGCTCAGGGCGCTGGCCCGGCAGTCGAACGGCCGGTCTCTGCGACGGAGCGTGGGCGCGGTGATCGACGCGGCCGCGATCCACTCCACGGTGGCCCGCGCAGCCGAGACCAGGGTGGCCGCCGGCGACCCGACGTGGGTGTACGACTTCTGCTGGACCGGGGGAAACGGGCCCAGGCACTGCGCCGACCTTCCGTTCTTCTGGGCCGTCCCGGACGGGGAGAACGTGGAACGCTATCTCGGTGCCCCGCCGCCGGCGGGTCTGGTCGAGGGGATGCACGACTCGTGGGTCGACTTCGTGACCACCGGCGATCCGGGTCATCCCGCCTATGAGTCGCCCGAGCGGCTGGTCATGGCATGGGACGACCCGCCCTCGCAGGTCGCCGACGGACTCTCGGCAGTGCGTGCCGTCTGGTGGCCGGAGGACCGGTGAGGGGTCTTGCTACGATTGCGCGGCACGTGCCGGTGGATGCTCCCGGCGCGTGCGGGGGGCTATAGCTCAGTTGGTTAGAGCCGCGGACTCATAATCCGCTGGTCGCGGGTTCGAGCCCCGCTGGCCCCACCATCACGACGCCGATGCGCCGACCACCCCGGGTCAGTACGCCAGACCCATCCGCAGCGCTCCGACCGCCTCCGAGAGCGCGGCGCGCGCGAGCGGGGTGGCGCCGACGGCGTTGACGAACGGGTGGACCATCGTGGAATGCCGGCGCAGCGAGACCTTGACGCCGGCGTCGGCCATCTTCCGCGCGTACGCCTCGCCCTCATCGCGCAGCGGGTCGAACCCGCCGGTGGCGACGTGCGCCGGGGGCAGGCCGGAGAAGTCCTCGGCCAGCAGCGGGGAGGCCCGCGGGTCGAGGCGGTCGTCGTCGGAACGCAGGTAGGTGTTCTCGTAGAAGTCCATGTTCTTCCCCGTGAGGAAGAAGCCCTCGCCGAACAGCTCGAACGAGCGGGTCCGCGTCGACATGTTGGTCGCGGGGACGAACAGCAGTTGGAAGTCGGGGGTCTTCTCGCCGGCGTCGCGGGTCTGTTGACACACGACCGCCGCCAGGTTCCCGCCCGCGCTGTCGCCGCCCACCGCGATGCGCGTCGGGTCGACCCCGAGGGACCCGGCGTTGTCCCGCACGTACCGGAACGAGGCCAGGGCGTCCTCGGCCGCCGTGGGGAAGAGGAACTCGGGGGCCAGACGGTAGTCCACGCTGAGAACCTTGAGGCCGCCCATCCGCGCGATGTACCGGCAGGTCGCATCGTGGGAGTCGATGCTCCCGAGCACCCACCCGCCGCCGTGGAAGAACACGAGCATCGGCAGCGCTTCGTCGCCGTGGACGGGGGAGTACAGGCGGGCGGGCAGGTCGGCCCGGGCGGTCTCGTCGCCGGGCTGATCCGTTCCGGCGAGCGGGAGGACGAGGTCCTTGACGACGGCGAGGTCGATCCGGTTCCCCGAGACGGTGTACGCCGACCGCTCCACCGTCTGGCGTGCCTGTTCGACCGGCATGTCCTCGTACTCGCCCTCGGACAACAGGGACATCACCCGGACCCCGGCCTGGAAATGCGGGTCCAGCACCTGGCCGTCGATCCTCCGGGGGGCGCCACCTGCCAGCTGGATGACCGGACCGGGTAGAGAACCAGAGGCGGTCATGGCCGCCTTGGTGAGGCGGTCGGCGATCGAGGGGCGGAAAGTCCTGTGTCCGGACATCGGTGAGCGCATTGCCACATTGTGCCGAGGATGGAGAGGATGATCGGGGAGAATCGACGAAGGGACTGGTCATGCGTTCAGATTCGGACCCGGTGGTGCACGTCGAGGGCCTGGTCAAGACGTTCGGCGCCACCCGGGCGCTCGACGGCCTGGACCTCGACGTCCGCCGCGGCGAGGTACACGGCTTCCTGGGGCCCAACGGTTCCGGGAAATCCACCACCATCAGGATCCTGCTGGGTCTGATGCGGTCCGATTCGGGACGGGTGACCCTGTTCGGCCGCGATCCGTGGCGCGATGCGGTCGACCTCCACTCCAGGCTGGCGTACGTCCCGGGGGAGGTGACGCTGTGGCCCCGCCTGACCGGCGGCCAGTGCATCGACATACTGGGACGAGCGCTGGGGGGACTGGACCCGGCACGCCGCGACCAGCTGATCGAACGCTTCCGCCTGGACCCCACCAAGCGCACCCGTGACTACTCCAAGGGGAACCGGCAGAAGGTCTCACTCGTGGCGGCCCTGGCGTCCGGCGCCGAACTGCTCGTGTTGGACGAGCCCACCTCCGGTCTGGATCCGCTGATGGAGCAGGTGTTCCAGGGCTGCGTCCGGGAGGCCGTCGACGGTGGTTCCACCGTGCTGCTCTCCAGCCACATCATGGGTGAGGTCGAGGCGCTGGCCGATCGGGTGAGCATCATCCGCGACGGCCGCACGATCAGCTCGGGCACCCTGGGCGACCTGCGCCGCCACACCACCACGGAGGTCCACGCCGTCACCGACACCGATCCCCGCGCACTGGAGACCGTGGGCGGGGTCGACGGTCTGCGGTTGGAGCGCTCCGGGGACGGGCGGTTCGACGTCCGCTGCCACGTGCCGGCAGAGCGGCTCGCCGAGGTCACGGGGATCCTGCACGCGGCCGGCATACACACCCTCACCGCCACCCCACCCAGCCTGGACGACCTCTTCCTCTCCGCCTACTCGGGCGCGGGGGCCGCAGGGGGACCCGCAGAGGCGGGCACGACCCCCGGCGGGTCGCGGTGAACTCCGCATTCGCCGGCACAGGCCTGCTGGCCCGGATCGACCTGCGGACGGGGTGGCGCTCCGCCGCCGCGTGGGTCCTCGGGCTGGTCGCGCTGTATCTGCTCACCGCCGTCTCGATAGCGGCCCTGTACGACACGCCGGAGAAGCTCGCCACCTACTCCGCCTCCCTGGGCGAGGCGATGGTGATGCTCAACGGACGTATAGCGGGGCTCGACACCCTGGGTGGGGTCATGATGAACGAGTACGCGTTCATCGCCTCCTTCGCGATCCCGATCATGGCGATCGCCCTGACCGCTCGGTCCACCCGCCGGGAGGAGGAGACCGGCAGGACGGAACTCCTCCTGTCCGCCCGGACGGGTCGGCTCGCCCCGGTCACGGCGGCCCTCGTCGTCGTCGCCGGCGTGTTCCTCCTCCTCGGCGCCGGAATCTGGGCGTCGACGCTCGCCATCCCGGTCGACCGGACCGGGGCCGCGCTCTACGCGGCGTCGATCGTCGCCACCGGATGGGTGTACGCCGCTGCCACTGCCGTGTTCGCGCAGGTGGTGGCCCACAACCGCACCGTGTGGGCGACGGGCATGACCTTGGCCGGACTCACCCTCGTCCTGCGGGGGATCGGGGACACCAACGAGAACTGGGTGAGCTGGACCTCCCCCCTGGGGTGGCACGGGTTGGTCCGGCCGTTCGGGGACCCCTCCGCACTCCCGCTGGTGGTGGCCGTCGTGACGGCCGGAGCTCTGTCCGCCGCCGCCCTGTGGCTCTCCGGCCGCCGCGATGTCGGCGCCGGGTTGGTGCCGGCCCGGACGGGCTCGGCCACGGCGTCGAGGTGGCGGGCGTCCGAGCTCGGCGTGGCGGTACACCAGCACCTCGGTGCGTTCATCGGATGGACGGTCGGGGTCGTGGCGCTCATGACCATGTACGGCGCCCTGATGAACGTCGTGGTCGAGGCGATCATGTCCAACCCCGA
>NZ_JAALED010000557.1:0-1019 GCF_014145155.1 Dietzia sp. B19
CCATCCGCGAGTGGATCGCGTCGAGGGTCTCGATCGCCTCCGCCACGTAGGGCCCCTTGTTGAGCATCACGCACTCGGACCGCTGCGCCGAGCCCGCGTCGGAGATCTCCGCGCGGGACGGCATCCCGGTCTTCGCGAGCGACTCCAGCACCTGCGTCGCCAGCACGACCGGAACGCGGGCCGCCTGGCACATCAGCGTGATGTTGCGCGGGATCTCCGAGAGCGACTCGAATCCCATCTCGACGGCGAGGTCACCGCGCGCGATCATCACCCCGATCCGGTCGTGGCGCATGGCCTCCAGCACCAGGTCCGGCAGCGCGCGGTAGGCCTGCCTGGTCTCCACCTTGAGCAGCAACCCCAGCTCCCGCCCCGATTCCGCGCGCTCCGCCCGGAGCGCCTCCACCGCGTCGGTGACGTCCCCCCTCGTCCGCACGAAGGACAGCGCCACGATGTCCGCGTGCCGGGACGCGAAGCGTAGGCACTGCCGGTCCTCGTCGGTCAGTGCGGGGGTGTCCACCTCCAGCCCGGGGACGTTGATGCCCTTCTCCGACCCCAGCCATCGGCCGCCCTCGCGGCAGCGCACCACCTCCAGCCGGGCCCAGGGCCCACCCTCCTGACCCGGCATCGAGGTCGCGACGACCTCCGCGGAGATGACTCCGTCGTCGAACAGGACGCGGTCCCCCACCGACAGGGCCTCCACGACCGCGGGGAGCGCGCACCCCAGTCGGATCTCCTCGCCGGACCGCGGCGGCTCCACCGGTTCCATGTCCACGGTGAGCAGGATCGGGTCCCCGCGGTGGACGCGGATCCGGCGCGGCACAGCGGGGATGCCGCGGACCCGGGTGTGCTCGAAGTCGCAGTCGATCAGCGTCCCGTCGCGCACCCACGCGTTGCGGTCGCCCTCCGCCAGCACGCCGTCGTCCCCCGCGGACACCACGGTGAACCGCCGCCTGAGCCGTCGTGCGTCGGGGACCTCGATCACGTCCCCCGGGGCCCGCGCCGCGAGCCACCGAGGGTCC
>NZ_JAALED010000062.1:0-2956 GCF_014145155.1 Dietzia sp. B19
CGGACGGGTCGGGTCGTGGAGGTCACGCGGACGCCGGCGTGGCGTGCCGAGGTCGACCACTCGGTGGCGGGAGGCCTCGAGGGAGCAGTCCGCGGGGCGGGTGCGCGGGTGCTCGGCGTGGACCACGGCCGGCGGGTGGTGTTGACCGTCGCCGGGGAGCTCGAGGTGCTGGGGCCGATCCTGGCGACCCGGACCTCCGGTGGGGTCGAGTGGCAACCCGCAGGGGTGGCGACCACCGAGAACGCGGTGCGGTGCCGAGATATGGAATCCTGACGGTATGAGCATGCAGCCCTACCAACCGAACTCGATCGAGGTCCAGAAGCAGCAGGTGCGCAAGGATGCGCGCACCACGGCGATCGCGCTGGGCGTGACCGTGGTGGCGCTGCCGATCGCGTTGTTCGCCAGCTCGTTCTTCACCGTGGTGGCGATCCTCGCCGGGATCGTGGCGATCTACAAAGGCAACCAGGTGCGCCAGGCCATCTCGGGCAAGCCCAAGAATCGCGAACTGTACTGACGGATCCGGATCGACCGTGGGCGTCCCCGGTCAGCCGTGGCGGCGGACCACGTCGGTGAGATCCGCCCGATCGGCCCGGAAGGTGTTGGCGGGGTGCTCGGGGTCGGCGTAGCCGAAGGCGATCCCGCACACGATCAGCCGGTCCTCACCGATCCCGAGGTGCTCGCGGACCCCGTCCGAGTAGAGCGCGAGCGCGGCCTGGGCGCAGGTGGCCACGCCCAGCGAGGACGCCGCCGCGAGGAACGTCGCCACATAGCCACCGCAGTCCACCGCGCCGTAGGTGCCCAGGCCCGCGTCCGAGGTGATCACCGCGACGTGCGGGGCGCCGAAGAACCGGTAGTTCTCCAGCATCTGCGTGAGCCGTGCCTCCTTGTCCGAGCGCTCGATGCCCAGCGCGGTGTAGAGGCCGTACCCGCTGGCCCGCCGCCGTTCGCCGTACACGCCCTCGTAGCGCTCGGGTGCCGGCAGGTCCGAGCGCATCCCGTTGGCCAACACGTACTCCGTGAGGTGCTTGCCGAACTCGGTTGTCGCGTGCCCGGTCACCAGGTCGACCTGCCACGCCTGCGAGTTGCACCAGGACGCCGTGCGCTGGGCCATCTGCAGGATCCGGTCGATCGTCTCCTCGGGAACGGGGTCGGAGGTGAACCCTCGGCAGCTGTAGCGGTCGTCGAGGATCCGCTCGAGCGTGGCGGCGGCGTCGGTCATGGGCCCTCCAGGAGGTCGTGCGGGACTGTGATGTCAGTCTCGCACGGGGGGCACGCGGCCCCCGGCCGGGGCCCGTCCCGAGCCCCGGCCGGATCCTTCGTGCAACCGGGTGACCGCGGTGGGATCAGTCCGCCGGGTTCCCGGCCACGTCCACGCTCCAGGTGACGCCGAACCGGTCCGTCAGCATCCCGAAGCCGGCGCTCCACGCGGACGCCGCGAGGGGCTCGATGACCGTCGCACCCTCGGCGAGTGCGCTCCAGTACCCCTCCGCCTCACCGAGGGAGCTGACGCTGACGGAGTCGAAGAACGGCTGATCGGTCACCGTCATGCCGTTCTGGCGGGTCGTGAGACCACCGAAGGGCTCGTCGCGTCCGGGGATGTCGTACGCCATGACGCTGAAGCCGCAGTCCGCGGTGACGCGGCCGAAGACCACCTTCCCGGCGTCCGGGGCGTCCTGGGGCATCCCGACCTCGCCATAGGTCGTGATGTGCACCTCGCCGCCGAAGGCGCGCTGGTAGTGCGCGAGCGCCTCCCGTGCGGTGCCGGGCAGGTTGAGATGTGTGGTGGTGGTGACTGACATGGTGACTCCCTCGGGTGGGACCGGATCCGCGGCGATCTGCCGCTCGGCTCCATCGTGTCGGGGCTCGAGGACACGGGGTGTCCTCTTTTCCGGGAGAATGGGACCATGAGCGGAGCTCCCGAGCGGACACTGGCGTTGCTCTCCCTCCTGCAGTCCCCGAGGAGTTGGCGGGGTGAGGAGTTGGCGCAGCGCCTGGAGGTGACGACCCGCACCGTGCGTCGTGACGTGGACCGCCTCCGCGAGTTGGGGTACCGGATCCAGGCGGTGAAGGGGCCCGACGGCGGGTACCGGATGGAGTCGGGGACGGAGTTGCCGCCCCTGAGGTTCGACGACGACCAGGCGGTCGCGATCGCCATCGCCCTGCGACACTCGGCCGCCGCGGGTGTCGAGATGGGTGATGCCGCGCACCGCGCGCTGGCGACGGTACGACAGGTGATGCCCTCACGACTGCGGCACCGGATCGACGGGATCCGGTTCGACAACTCAGCCCACCCCACCGGAGTCGACTCCACCGGCGTCACCCCCGCCGTCGTGGAGGCCGTCAGCGAGGCGGTGCGGAGGAGGATGACCCTGCGCTTCGGCTACCGCGACCCCGATTCACCGTCCCGGCGGACACAACCGCACGGGGTGGTGGCGCGGAACGGACGCTGGTACCTGGTCGCGTGGGACCTGGACAGGGACGACTGGCGGACGTTCCGGGTGGATCGCATGACCCCACGACTACCCACCGGGCCCGCCTTCGAGGCCAGGGGGATCCCGACCGGCACCGCGACGGGATTCCTCGCGAGCCGGTCGAAGGGGTCCGCCCACGACGACGCGTGGCCGTGCGTCGGGGAGGTCGTGATCGACCTCCCCGTGATTGACGTGGCCCGCTGGGTGCACGACGGCGAGGTCGAGGCGCTGTCGGCGCACTCCACCCGGGTGACGCTCGGGTCGTGGTCCTGGGCCGGCGTGATCGCCGCGGTCGTGCGTTTCGACGCCGGGTTCCGCGTCCTCGGCCCCGACGGACTGCTCCGGGCGGCGCGGGAGCTCGAGACCCGGCTGGCCGCCGCGCGGACACCCCGTGACGGTGTCCCGACCGGTTAGCGACGACCGGTCTCGCTATCCTCGCCCTATGGCAGTGCGGGTGGACGCGTGGACGTGGTCGGTGCGGCTGA
>NZ_JAALED010000558.1:0-2839 GCF_014145155.1 Dietzia sp. B19
CGACACCGGCGCCGGCCGCCTGCCCGAGCCGGCCGATATCGCGCGTCTCGCGAGACTGCTGCTCGACGGCGGCGGCCTCCCGTGGGACCTGGCCGGCAAGCGGGTCGTGGTGACGTCCGGCGGTACCCGCGAGGAGATCGATCCGGTGCGGTTCCTCGGCAACCGCAGTTCCGGGAAGCAGGGACACGCGATCGCCGCTGTCGCGGCGGCGAGGGGAGCGAGGGTCACGCTCGTGACCTCCTCCGACCTGCCGGTGCCGGCGGCCGTGGAGGCGATCCACATCGACTCCGCCCGCGAGCTACGCGACGCCACCTTCGCCGCCGCGGCCGAGGCGGACGTGGTCATCAAGGCCGCGGCGGTGGCCGACTTCCGCCCGACGGACGTGTCGTCCTCCAAGCTCAAGAAGGGCACCGGATCCGAACCGGCCGAGATCCGGTTGGAACGCAATCCGGACATCCTCGCCGAGCTCGTCGCGGGCCGCGGGTCCGGGGACGTCCCCGCGGGCTGCATCCTGGTCGGGTTCGCCGCCGAGACCGGCGACTCCTCGGGATCGGTCCTCGACCACGGCCGGGCGAAGCTCGCCCGGAAGGGGTGCGACCTCCTCGTCGTCAACGAGGTCGGTCGCGGCACCACTTTCGGGCAGGACGTCAACGGCGGGTGGATCCTGGACTCCGCGGGCGGGGAGACGCCGGTGGACAGGGCGAGCAAAGATCTCCTGGCCAGCCGGATCCTCGACGCCGTGGTGTCCCGGGCCGCGGCCCCATCCGCGCGAACCACCACGGACCGCACCGACTAGTCTGTCCCCACGCGATCGACCGATCACACGCATCCGGCACCAGGAAGAGAGAACCACTGTGACGCAGGCACGTCGGCTGTTCACCAGCGAGTCCGTGACCGAGGGGCATCCGGACAAGATCTGTGACGCGATCTCGGACGCCATCCTGGACGCGATGCTGACGCAGGACCCCGAAGCCCGTGTCGCCGTGGAGACCATGGTGACCACCGGGATGGTGCACGTGGCCGGCGAGGTCAAGACGAGCGGCTACGTGGAGATCCCGCAGCTCATCCGCGAGAAGATCGTGGAGATCGGATACGACTCCTCCGACAAGGGTTTCGACGGCGTCTCCTGTGGTGTGTCGATCTCGATCGGGCAGCAGTCCCCCGAGATCGCCCAGGGCGTGGACACGTCGCACGAGGCACGGACCTCCGCCGACCCGGTCGAGGACGCGATCGCCCGACAGGGCGCCGGCGACCAGGGCCTGATGTTCGGTTACGCGTGCTCGGACACCCCTGAGCTCATGCCGCTGCCCATCGCTCTGGCACACCGCCTGTCACGCCGGCTGACCGAGGTCCGCAAGGACGGCACGTTGGCCTACCTGCGCCCGGACGGCAAGACCCAGGTGACCATCGAGTACGACGGCGACCGCGCGGTACGCCTGGACACGATCGTCATCTCGACGCAGCACGCACCCGAGATCGATCTGGAGACGACGCTGCGCGACGACCTCACCGAGCACGTCATCGGGCCGGTCCTCGCCGAGGCCGCGGCCGGTATCGAGACCGGCGAGTTCCGCCTCCTGGTCAACCCGACCGGACGGTTCGTGCTCGGCGGCCCGATGGGCGACGCCGGCCTGACCGGACGCAAGATCATCGTCGACACCTACGGCGGCATGGCCCGCCACGGTGGCGGCGCGTTCTCCGGAAAGGACCCGTCCAAGGTCGACCGCTCCGCGGCGTACGCCATGCGGTGGGTCGCCAAGAACATCGTCGCCGCCGGCCTGGCCGAGCGGGTCGAGGTCCAGGTCGCCTACGCCATCGGCAAGGCCGCCCCGGTCGGGCTGTTCGTCGAGGCGTTCGGGACCGAGAAGGTCGACATCGCGGCCCTGCAGGAGGCCGTCACAGAGGTGTTCGACCTGCGTCCCGGCGCGATCATCCGCGACCTGGACCTCAAGCGTCCGATCTACGCCGGGACGGCCGCCTACGGGCACTTCGGCCGGACCGATCTGGACCTCCCCTGGGAGAGGACCGACCGCGTCGACGAACTCAAGCGGGCCGTGGGGCACTGACGACCGTCCCGGTTGTCGGAGCGGGGTGCGAGAATCCGAGGCCGTGACCACGACGCGCCCAGCGGCCCGGGTCGCGGCGGCCACGGCCCCCGTGGCCCGGGTCCTGCCCCTGCTCGGGGTTCCGCATCTGGACCGGGAGTTCGACTACCTGGTCCCGGAGTCCCTGGCCGACCAGGCGGTACCCGGTACCCGCGTCCGTGTGCGGTTCGCCGGCCGCCTCGTCGACGGGTACCTCGTGGAGCGCTCGGACGAGACGGATCACCGCGGGGAGCTCGCGTGGCTCGAGCGCGTCGTCTCGCCGGAGCCCGTGCTCACACCGCAGTTGCTCCGGCTGGTCGACCTGGTCGCGCGACGGTGGGTGGGCATGCGCTCGGACGTCCTGCGACTGGCGATCCCCCCGCGGCACGCCGCGGCCGAGAAATCGGTGCCGGACCGCGAACCACCGCTGGGTGTGACGGAGGGCCCGGTCGAGATCCCGGTCGGCTGGGCCGACCACCCGATGGTGACGCGGTTCCTCGACGCGGCGACCGGGGGGGTCCCGGCCCGGGCCGTCTGGACCGTGCCGCCCGGACGGGACTGGGCGCGCGCACTCGCCGCCCTGGCGGACTCGGTCAGGCGGAGGGGCCTGCAGGTGTTGCTGATCGTCCCGGACCAGCGGGACGTCGACCGGTTGACCGCGGAGTGTCGGCAGATCGTGGGCGGGGGAGCCACGGGGCGGGACCTGGTGGTCGACCTGTCCGCGGGGATCGGCCCCTCGGCTCGGTACCGACGGA
>NZ_JAALED010000559.1:0-7754 GCF_014145155.1 Dietzia sp. B19
GGAGCTGGGGCCTGCTGCACGGGCGCGACCGCCTGCTGGACCGCGGGAGCCTCCGGAGCGGCAGCCTCCGATGCTTGCTCTCGACGAGGGTCGGGCTTATCTTCCTTCTTCGCCTTCTTGACCTCGACGGCCGCGGAGATGCCGGCTTGCTGCGCCACTGGCTTCGCCCGCGCTGCTGCGGGAGCAGGCGTCGCACGAGTCGTGGCCCGAGTGGTCGACGCCTGACCCTCCACGACCGCGGCCTGAGCCGTCGTCGCCTTCGCTGGCTTCTGGGCCTCGGTGATACCTGCCTGCGTGCCGGCCAGGGCGAGAGTGGCGCCTCCGAACGCGACAATCGCTGCGGTGGTTCCGACGAGCGCTCCCCTGAGCGCGGTCCGAGATTGGTGCATGGTCTACCCCTGTCGCCGTTTTATAGTGACACCCTAACCCCTCCGGGGCGCATGTCAACGTCACTATAGGACGCAACCGTAAAGTCGTGGGGAAACATCAGGACGGCGACGGAGGAGTGCACATGGGAAGGGCCTCAGCCCATGCCTTCTCCCCCGAGGTTCTTGTCGATTTGCGTCGCAGCGCGGGCCTTTCGCAGGCTGCGCTGGGTGATGCACTGGGGGTGAGTTCGGGCTCAGTCCGTGCTTGGGAGCGGGGTCGGAAGATCCCTCAGGCGGATATGTTGGGTCGGTTGGCAGAACTGTTGAGTGCGGCGCTCTCGAGCACCGTTACCGTTGCCGACCTGGTCGACATTCCCGATACCGGCAGAACTCTCGCTGACTGGCGTGTGCTCCGAGCCTTGACTCAAGGTGAAGCCGCGCGACGCGCTGGCCTTTCCACCTCGCATTATGGGGCGATTGAGCGTGGAGACAGCCCCTTGGCGGCGCATAGTGTTCCCCATCTCGCTGATGCTCTGGGAATCACCCCGGACGAGGTCATCGCTGCCGCAGGTGAGGGCGGGCAGGGCGGTTAACTGCTTTTGGGCCTGTCCACAAAGAACTTGACAGGTGTCCGGCCTAGGCTTGTGGACATGACAGCTCGACTTGCCGACGCGGTACGGAGGAGGCGCGCCGAGCTCTCGCTCAACCTGATTCAAGTCCGGGACCGGGGCGGCCCGCGGGCGCCCATCATGGTGAGAATCGAACGCGGAGACACCGAGGTGATAACCCCCGAGATCCTCGACGCTCTTGACCGGTCGCTGGAGTGGACGATCGGTAGCGCAGCGAGCACTCTTGAAGGAGGCACTCCCACTCCCCGAGAGACGGCGGAAGTGCAGTTTGCACCGTCGGGGGTCACGATCTCCCACGGCGAGGTCGCTGCTCTCACCGCCGCCACATTCCGGTTACAGCAGCTTTCCAGTGACCGCGCCCAGGATTCCGACCTGGTCGAGGCTATCGAGGACCTCGCCCAGGCAGTGGCCCCGCTGTATGGTCAGTTCATCACGGAGTTACTGGCCGCGAATACCCACGGACTTGGTAGCGATATTGTCGTTGACGCAGTAGCTCCGCTGCTGGCCGAGCGTGCGGACTCCGAACTCGACGAAGGCGCTGCGCTGCGTAGATGGCTGGCGATGCCGGACGCCAAACGTGATCGCGGGGAGGACGCATGACGCAAGCGGACCGACTTCAGCAACTCATGTGTGTATGGCGTGATCCCTCTGGTGGGATGCGCACCGTCGAGGAAATTGCTGCGCACACGCCACCGACGGTTGGCGTTACTCCCGAGCTGTTGGGAGACGTGCTCGCGGGGAAGTCAGTGCTCACCGAAGCCCAATGCGAGGCTGTCGCTGCGTTCTTCAAGGTCCCCGGTCGCTACCTCAGCGATGGGGACGAGAAAATTCATGAGCAGCTGGAGCTGCTCGGGCACCTGGTGAATGCAGGTGCAAGGTCAGTCCGACTGCGGGGCAAACCGGTCGACACCACGCGAAAAGCCCTTCTCGCTGCCGTGTCCCGCCGTGTGTCGTAGTTGCTTGGCTCGCTGCCACTGCACCGACAGCTCCCCCGCCTGGCCGACGGCGTCGACGGCAAGCAGACCCTCGTCACCGAGGTGGTCTGTTCGCCTGTCGCGCTGCATCGCCGCGTCCTGAATTGCGAGTGCGAGGATCAGTGCCGGAGGTTCGGCGCTTACTTTGCGAGCTGCGCGCATATGACGGTCGTTCACCAGGGGCGCCAGATGAGCAAGAGCGTCGACGCTCTCCACGATGGCTCGGAGGCGGTGCTCCTTGCCGCGCAGACTCCACGGATCACTGAGAGCCACCTCAGGGCACGCCGTTCTCAGGTCCAGCCACATAGCCGTCATCGGATCGACCCAGCTATCTTCCGCTCCACGGTTGGCCACCAGTGCCGAAATGACGGCACCAATTGTCAGAAGAACTGCGAAGACGACCCCGTTTGGTACACCGCGGCCGTCTAGGAGACTGTGATCATCTCGAAGAGCGCTGAACCCCACGCCCACAAACACGGTGAAGTTGTCGATGACCAGGAAGGCGTAGACCAGCGTCACCACCGCGCCGACTAGCCGCGACCGGCTTAGTCCCCAGGAGCCGATGAGCTGTTTGACCAGCAGAACCAATCCGACCAACGTGGGAAGACAGAAGATGGCGAAGTACCACAACGCCCAGCCGCTTGGAGCAGACTCCATTTGGTCACCGGCGCGTGGGGCTACAGCGGCAGTGATGACCAGTAGCACCGTCAGCCCGCCGCTAATGGCGTAGAGGATAGGCACCAGCCGTGGGTGTTTGACGTCGCCCTGCGTGGCAAACCAGAGCAAGATCACGCCAGCCACCGCCACGAGGCACGCTCCATGAATTAGTGCGCGCAGGATCGCTGCCCCAAGGAGCGGTTCAACGACGTCGTAGATCGGGCCCACCTTCAATGTCAGGGCCACAGCCCCCGCGGCCAGCGATTCGGTTAGCCGCCGGGGTGCTCCACCGCTGCGTGCCGTGTACACCCGCCACAAGATCGCCGCCCAGGTGATCGCAAGTAGCGTGAAATCGAGCCAGGCTGGCAGCAGATTACGCATGGTTATCCACCCCAAAGGCGCGCCATAGCTCCCGCCCACCAGACGTTTCCTGGGCTTGGCGCAACTGCCTCTCGACCTCGATCCCGGTGGTCATACGCGCAAGGATGAGTGTGCCGAGGAACTCCGCTTCGTACTCCTCTAGCGAAGAGTGGTTCTCGCGTTTAAGCAGGCGGTGAACCTCGCTCAAGTCCAGATCCGGAAAGTACGCGTCCATTCCGTGGGCCGCGTCCGGCGTGGCGAGGTCTCCCCGATGTCCCAGGAGCAGGTGGGCGATCTCGTGGGCCGTCACGGCATCTTGGTGCCACTGCGGTGTGCCGGCACCCAGAATGATGTGGTCCGCAGAGTCGAACTGGACCAGCAGGCCGCACGCCTCCGTACTCAGCGCTCCCTCCATCTGCTCGACTGTCACGGGTCTCCCCCGCTGTCGAGAGATCTCCCCCAGCAAGGACTCTCGAGTCCACGGCCGCGCGCAGCGAATGCCGCGTAGTGCCCGCCGCGCTCGACGACGAGCCATGAACAGCTCGCGTCTGTTCATGCCAGCGCTTTCGATACGGCGGACCGAACGACCCCAGCACAGGACTCATCGGCTGGAACCGTCAGCATCCGGTGATCGCCCCCTGGCGTTCCCCACATTGAGGAGCCGACGAAGGTGGGGGTCACCCACTCCCATTTCCCCAACTCAGATCCGACCGCAGCAAGAGCGGCAATCGTGTCGTAAGCCGACGGAGACCACACCTGCCGCCCTGCCCGCTGCGCACAATGCCACCCGTAGGCCTCGTGAATCGACCGCTGAAAGCGCCCGCTGGCCGTGGTCGAACCGAACTCCGACTCTCTGAGCCATATGTGCTCCCCAGCGTTGATCGTCACCCAATCCACGCCGAGATTCTCGACGACCCATGTACTCGCGGCAATGTCTACCTCCGAGTTGGGATCTCGTCCCGGGTCCGACTCTCCGACGATGCCGGCGCCACCGACAGCAACAATGCGCGGGCTCGATTGCGGCTTTGCCGCAGCTAGATTGGTCATCGGACCTAGACAGAGCAGGACATCCTCCGACCCCGCCGATTCGCAGAACTCGAGGATCGCCTTGGGCGCGGCGTGCGGATCGCCTGGTCGATCCGGCCTTGAACCGTGGCCGCCCAGCCCATCAGGGCCGTGGACCAGGCGGGGCGTGAAGGTGGGACCCGGCACAGGACCGGCAATCACCGGTATATGGTGTCGCATCACCGCGAGCACGTCGGCAACATTCTTCGCCGCTTGCACGGCTGAGGTGTTCCCCGAAGTCGTGGTCACGCCGATGATCTCGACCTCGGGACGGCTCACCAGCACGGCCAGGGCCAGGGCGTCGTCAACGCCGCAGTCAGTGTCAATGAAGATTCGCACCCAAGCAGGGTATGCGAGAAACGCCGACACCGGTTTATAGTGTCGCCATGGCCATCAGCGGCGTGTCGTCCGCCATAACAGTTACAGATACCGGTAGGAATGCGGTCATGGCACAGCCACACAAGGGTGATCGACGACTCGTCGGTACGCGTCTCGCGCGCGACGTCCACGATGAGGTTCAGCGTCGGGCTGCCGACGCTGGCACATCGGTATCCCAGTACGTCGCAGATGTCCTGGCCGCGCACGTCGGCCGGACTGACGAGATCCGAGAGACCCCCGCTGATGCCCTGTTCCCACGCCACCAATTAGAGGAGCCGCCGCTCGCAGACATCGCTTAGCGCATAGAACACGCGCACACGATCAACTGCATAGCGCACCCACACAAAAGCGATCGCCCCCCGGAGGCAACCGAAGGGCGATCTTGAGAGTGTGACCGGAAAGAGTTACCAGCTCGAACCGGTTTTTGGTGCCCAACTGAAAGGCAGAACTGCTTGCGAAGCTGTTCTGAGGGTAGCTCACACCCTGTGGACGTGTCCAGCACCGCCGCGCCGGAACTCGTCTCGACTGAGCCAGACCCTCCAACCACCATTACCGTCGTCGATACTGCGGCCCTCGCGGAGCTCGCGGCTCTCCTGGCGGACTCAACCGTCCGCGCCTGGGCCCTCGCTCCGACCCAGGGCGACAACCAAGCGATCCAGGTCGGTAGCGGCAACGCCGACCAGCTCGTGCGCCGCGCTCGCCTCGGCACTGAAGCCGCAACATGGGCCATCGTCGCCCAGCCACGTCCAGAGCTGGTCGCCCTCGACATCGACGAGTGCGCCGAACTGGTAGTCCCCGAGATTCGTCAGGCGGCTGCGGATACTGCGACCGTGGTCGTCGCCGCGGTCGCCTCCGGGCGCGACGACTGTCTTCACCTCTGGTGTATTCCGGCGACCAGGCACGGCCGCGACGAGCTCCTGCGACGTGTCGCTCTCATCCGTGAGCACCATCGGCTGCCGGCCGCGGCGATCGACCACCGTGAGGGCAAGGCCATTCGACTGCCGGGCAGCGTAAGCCTCAAACCCGAGGGGCGTCCCGCGCAGCTCGTCGACCTCGAGACCGGGAGAGCGACTGACGTTCGCACGGTAATCCGAGCTGTCCAGGCCTCGCTTCCTCGCGACGCGCGGGGATCCGCGCCACAGCGGCTGCGTCGTCGACAGCCGGCTCCCTCAGCCATTCCCCTGCCCTTGCCGGTTGACGACGGCACGCGCCTGGTGACCGAAGCGCCTCGAGCGTGGCGCCGGCGCGCACAGTTCACGCCCGAGGACTGGGCGATCCTCAACGACGACACCCGCCGCGACCGGTCCGCGGCCGCCACGGACGCCGCGTGGGTTCTTTGGCGTCACGGCATCCGCTCGGCGACCGCCGCGCTGTGGTGGTACCAGCGCACTGCTGCTTTCGGGAAGTTTCGTCAACGTGACGAGGTGTCCCGCCGGGACGGCCGGACTTCTGACTGGTCCGCCTGCCGGCAGCACTGGGCTTCGATCGCCCAGCGTGCGCGAGCATTCCGCCCAGAGATCCCCGAGTCAGACCGCCGCACCCTCGACGCAGCACGGGAGGAGATCCGCTGGTGGGGTGATGCCGACCTCCAGGCAGCTGCCGCCGTGGTCATCGACCGGTTCAGCGACGGGTACGGACTGGCGGGCCGGCCGATCGCTCGCCGAGATCTGCAGCTCGCACTCCACCTGTCCGACGGCGCAGCGTCCGACAGGCTCGCGGCCCTGGTTAAGCGAGGGCTGCTTGTCGTGAGCCACCCGTGGAGCTCCACCACCCCGCGGGAAGCGACCCGGTATGACCTCGCGGTCCCCGCGACCACTTACCGGGGGGAAACCGCCCATGACGTCACAAGCCCTGCGGTGCCCCTGCAGCACCCCCTCTGGGGACTCCTCCGCCACACCAGCCGGCGCACCCTCTTCACCCTGCTACGCCACCCCGCCTCCCCCACCCGCCAACTCGCTGCTCTCCTGGGCCTCCCTCCCGGGGACGCCACCCACGGGGTCCTCCACCTCCTCCGGCAGCTCGAGGACGCCGGGCTCGCTACCCGGGCGGGCAGCGGTCGCGGAACGCTCTGGTCCGCCGCCCCCACTCTGGACCTGGACGCCGCGTCCCGTCGTACAGGTGCGCTGACGAGGGCCCAGGAGCTGGCCGCCCGCATCTGCGGTGAGCGCGCCTGCTGGCACGCCGAGAGTCACGCAGAGACCGCGCGGACTCTCCGCGGGCTCCACGTTCTTCGCGCACGTCTCACTCACGCTGAGGCTCGCGGGCAGAGCCCTCGCCCACACCCTGCTCCGCGGCGCCGCACCCATCCTCGCCCTCCCCGTCGAGCAGCCCCCCGCGGTCGCCACTCCCCTCCGGTGGGCCCGACCGCCGCGACGCCAGCGCGAGAGCGCCGGCCTAGCCACGCCCCTCGATCTGCTCCCCCGCCGTGATGTCACCAGCGTCCACTGCCTCCGAGCGGTCGTACTCTTGCCCCATGCACACGGGCTCTCCTGAACTGTCCGAGTGCCGCACTACGACTACGTTGGGGGTGCTGTCCCAGCCATGACCGGCTTGCTCGTCACGCTCTACGGACGCGAGTCCTGTCCGCCGTGCATGAGGACCAAGAAACTCCTGGATCAAGCTGGTGTGGCGTTCCTTTAAGTCGACGTCGACGAAGACCCGGACGCACTCGAGGGACTCACCGAGCAGGACTGGGTGACCGCCCTGCCAGTCGTCATCACCCCAGAACTCCAGTGGTGCGGCTACCGGCCTGAACACATCAAGACAATCACCACCAGGTACGGGCCCAGTTAAACTGAGTCGCAGACGAACAGTCACCCCACACTCGAAAGGACCAGCCATGGTCATCGACGGCAACGTCATCGAAATCGGCACCCTCAACCAGCTCAAATCCGGCAGCAGCGTGCTCACCATCAAAGTGCGACACCGCGCCTACAACCCCACCGCCCGCACCTTCACCGGCGAGGTCGTCTACGACGTCGAGCTACGCAAACAACTCGCCGAGAACGCCCACACCAGCCTCACCATCGGCGACGACGTCATCATCGACGCCGACGAACACGACCTGGCCGCCACCATCTACACCGACAGCCACGGCCAGAACCACCCCCAACTCAGCGGCGCCAAAGCCCGCAACATCGGCATCAGCATCCGATCCGAAGCACTGCCCGTCACCACCTAAGAGCACTATCTGCCCGGCCGCCGCGGGTCGACTGGGGCCAGCTCCCGCGTGCAACACCGCCCGGTGACTCCCGGGGCGTAGATCCCTGGCCGTGGACGCCGGCACTGCCCGGTGGTGGGGCGAACCGGTGGGCGGCCCTCTT
>NZ_JAALED010000559.1:7884-8281 GCF_014145155.1 Dietzia sp. B19
TTGGTGCGAAAAACCGCAGTTGAGAGCACATTAACGCACCATAGACGTACCATACACGCATGGTGCGTGTACAATAGAAGACAGAGCCGGGAACACCCGCTCACCCCGCACCCGAAAGGAACACCATGACCAAGCCCGGAATCCTGCTCGAGACCTTCGATCTCGAGGTCCCGGACGAGCACCGCACCATCGCAGCCGAGATCCGGCTAGCAACCAACTCCGACGGCACCGAAGTGCTGTGGCACTACGAGGACGGCCGCCCAGCATTCGTCCACCCCGCCCGCCGCTGCACCAACTGCGCCGAGGTCATCACCACCGGCCAGAGCGGCAGCCGCTGCACCGGGTGCACCGACCAGCTGCACCTCTAGCCACAGTCCCCGGCCCGCCAATCGGCGGA
>NZ_JAALED010000559.1:8291-8514 GCF_014145155.1 Dietzia sp. B19
TGCGACGCGCTCGCTGCGCTCGCTTATTTCGCCGCAGATTCCCCGCGTCCGCCCGGGTGCCCTCTCTTGCCTCCGGTTCGCGGCCCACACGATCGGCAGGTGTCAGGGAAAGGGGGACACTGCGCGAACGGACCCAGCCGAGGCGGTGGTGCGAAATCCCGCAGGTGAGAGCACATTAACGCATCATAGCCGTACCATACACGCATGATGCGTGTACACTAGA
>NZ_JAALED010000559.1:8524-8633 GCF_014145155.1 Dietzia sp. B19
CGCCCCGCGCTGCGCTTATTTCGTGGCGGATTCCCCGCAGCAGTCCGGGTGCCCTCTCTTGACCCCGTTCGCTACACACGAAAATCGGCAGGTGTCAGGGAAAGGGGGA
>NZ_JAALED010000559.1:8810-11400 GCF_014145155.1 Dietzia sp. B19
GCGACCATGCTCACGTCGCCCACGTTCACCGTCCCCGGCGCCGAGGGGATCGCCGCCGCCTACGCCGAGATGCGCCACTACGGCGTCACCCCGCTCGTGGCCAGTGACTGGCTCACCGAGCAGATCGAGGCCACCGCCCACCAGGACATCGCCCAGCAGGTCGAGCGCAACCACGGCGCACCCGCCGAGCGCCCCGTCACCGTCGACGCTCGCGTCCGCCGCGAGATCGACCGCGCCATCAACGTCGCCGTCGCCGTCTACAACCGCCAGCGCAGCCGCGTAACCAACCTCGACCAGATCGCCACCGAGGCAGGAGCCGCAGCGATCAACCGCGCCGCAGTCGCCCGCCAGGCCCGCACCAACGACACCGACCGCGCAACCCTCATCGAACCCCGGGTCGATACCGTTCAGGTCACGCCGCATATGGCCGTGCACTACGTCGCCGCAGTCCTCACCATCGGCCCCCGCGCCCGCGCGATCTCCGCACGGTTCACCAGCAACGGCAAGAACGGCGTCCGCCTCACCCACTTCGACGTCCTGATGCCCTAACCGGCCGCTGGAGGGGGTCGCCCGCCTGGCGACCCCCTCCAGCGCATTTCACACCCCACCCCTCCCCCACGACGCCCGCGCCCAGGTGTCCACCGAAGCCGCCGACGCCCACGAACCGTGCCACTCTGGCCGCATGACCACCGCCGAACCACTGCGCTCGACCAACCTGCGCGAACTCATGCGCGACACCGTCAACCTCGCCCGTGCCGGAGACCACCGCGCCCGCCGCGTCACCATCGGCCCCCGAAGCGGAATCGTCACCCCCCACCACTCACCCGACGGCGACCTCGACGCCGCAGACCTCGCCGCCCAAGTATGGGCGATCGGACACGACGAACCCTCCGACACCGGCACCTACACCGAGGGCTACTACACCCACCAAGGAGTCCCCCACATCGTCTACGCCCCAGCGCCGTAACCCCAGCTAGAAGCACCTTAACGCATTATGGACGCACCATACACGCACGGCGCGTGTATGCTAGAAGCAGAGCAGCCACAAGGCCGCTCACCCCGTACCCGAAAGGACCACCGTGGACACCACGATGAACCTCATCCACGTCAGCCCCTCCGAGCTGACCCTCGTCTCGAACATCCGCGACGCCAAAGCCTCCGACGACCTGATCGCCAGCGTCCGCGAACACGGCCTCCTTGAGCCGATCAACGCCTACCGCGACGACAACAACGACCTGGTCGTCAAACACGGCCACCGCCGCACCCTCGCCGCCGTGGCTGCCGAACTCGACCAGGTCCCCGTCATCGTCACCTCTGCCCCGGCAGACGACCTCGACGGCAAGACTGACCTGATCGCGGCCCAGTGGGACGAGAACCAGCAGCGACAGAACCTCACCACCCGCGAGCAGGCCGAGACCATCGCCCAGCTCGCCGCCTTTGGCATCTCCCCCGCCCAGATCAGCAAGCGTCTGCGCGTCGACCGCTCCACCGTCGACGCCGCCACGACCATGACCGACACCGACACTCTCGACCGCTACGACCTGACCATCACCCAGGCCGCTGTCGTCACCGAGTTCGCCGACGACCCCAGCGCCGTCGAGACCCTGGTCCGCGCGGCCTCCACCGGCCAGTTCGACCACCAGGCCGCTCGCTTGCGCCAGCAGCGACAGATCGCCGAGGCCCTGGCCGACGCCCGCGCCCAGTGGGAGGCAAAGGGCGTGACCGTCCTCGACGGCTGGCCCGCCTACGACTCCAAGGACGAATGGGTCGACCGGCTGGTCGACAATGCCACCGGGCAGGACATCGTCATCGACCCCGACGACCCCGGCGAGCATGTAGCCGTGCGGCTCGATGCCGACTTCACGACCGTCCTGACCGCCACGGGCAAGCCAGTCGACCCCTACGAGCTGTTCGAGGATGACGATCACGAGCGGCCCGAGGACGCCGTCACCCGCAGCCAGGTCCACGAAGAGCTGATCGTGCAAACCCGCTGGTACTGCGACAACCTCGCCGCCCGTGGCTGGCGAAACCGCTGGAGCCCCACTCCCCCGGCAGAACCAACCGAAGCCGATCGCGAGCAGATGCGGGCCGAACGACGCGACGTGATCGCCGCCAACAAGGCGTGGCTCGCCGCCGAACAGGTCCGCCGCGACTGGCTCAAGACCTTCTGCGCCCGCAAGACCGCGCCGAAGAACAGCGCAGGGTTCGTCACCGCGACCATCACCACCAGCCCACACCTTCTGTCCGCCGACCGGCTGCGCGGCGAGCGCGAGAACTACCTCACGATCCCCAGCACCGAAGGAATGAGCACACCCAAGGCCACCATGACCAGCCTGGCCATGTGCCTGATCGCCCACGAGATCAACACCCACAAGGGTTCCTGGCGGCACATCGACCCCCGCACCGTGTCCTACCTCCGGTTCATCGAAGACCAGGGCTACGCCCTCTCCCCCGTCGAGCGCCGCGCCTGCGGCGAGCACGTCGACACAGAGCAGCTGTAAGACCCCTCCCAGCGCCGGGCCACCGTCCAAGCGACGGTGGCCCGGCACTGCCCGGCGGTGGGTGGCCCTCTTTCCCTGCCACTGCGAGT
>NZ_JAALED010000560.1:0-1133 GCF_014145155.1 Dietzia sp. B19
CTCGACGAGCGAGGTGGCCGACGACCTACCGGCGCCCCCGGCAGCCTCCCGCAGCACGGTCACGATGGTGCCCTCCACCGGATCGCTGAGCGCGTGGTCGACGAGGGTGACCGCCGTCCGGAGCGCCCGACGGTAGGTGGAGGCGTCGACGACCGTGAAGGTCGCCGCCTCGCCGACCGCCCGGAGCACCTGGGACAGGATGACGCCGGAGTTGCCCCGCGCACCGTGGACGGCGCCGTGACCGAGCGCCACGGCGATCTCGCGGGCGCCGGCACTCCCCCCGCCCTCGGAGATCCACGCCTCCTCACCCTCGGCCCTGTCGACCGCGGCTCTCATCGTGTAGAGCAGGTTGGTCCCGGTGTCGGAGTCCGGCACCGGGAAGACGTTGAGGGCGTTGATCTCCTCGCGGTGGGTCGCCAGATGTTCCACACACCGACGCGCCCACCCCAGCAGCCCGTGGGCGTCCAGTGATGACGGACGTTCCTCGACGCTCGTCGACTCCTGTGCCATCACCCCTCCTCGGCGTCCGTTCACCCCAACGGTCCGACTCCGTCGGTCGGCGCGGCCAAGCCTAGTACCCTCACCTTGCGACAGCCGTCGAACAGGCCGAGACGGCCCGTACCATTCCCTGGAGTCCAGATGACCTCTGCCCTGACCGCCACGCCCCTCGTCACCCTCGAGGACGGTGTGCTCACCATCCCCGTCTCCCTCGAGGGCAGGGGGAACTCGCTGGACTCCGACGCCGTCACCCAGGCCGGCACCGCACTGGCCGCTCTCCTCGCCGGCGAGATCGACGCCGGCGCGATCCTCCTGGTGGGCCTCGGCAGGAACTTCTGCGCGGGCGGGAACGTGCCCGGTTTCGCCGCGGCCGAGGACCGCTCGGAGCACGTCCGCGAACTGGCCGACCGGTTGCACGGGGTGGTCAGGCAACTGGAGGAGGCACCTGTGCCGGTGGTGGCCGCGGTGGCCGGCTGGGCCGCGGGGGCCGGACTCTCCCTCGCGTTGGCCGCCGACTTCTCCGTGGGGGGCCCGGACACCCGCCTGCTCGCGGCATACCCGGGAATCGGCCTGTCGCCGGACGGTGGGATGTCCTGGCGGTTGCCCCGGGCGATCGGGCCAGCGGCGGCCCGGGA
>NZ_JAALED010000560.1:1381-3183 GCF_014145155.1 Dietzia sp. B19
ATCGCGGCGCTGGCGGTGTCGCCCGACGGGATCGAGGGAGTGGATGCGTTCGTCGCCAAGCGCGCCCCGCGCTTCGGAGGGGCCTGAGCGCGCCCCGCGCTCCGGTGGGGCCTGAGCGCGGCTCTACGTCTGCTCTGGCAGGTCCGGCAGTCGCCAGTCGACGCCGTCCACGCCGAGCCGGCGCAGCTCGTCGTCCGCGCGGCTGAACGGCCGGGAACCGAAGAACCCGCGTGAGGCCGACAGCGGCGAAGGGTGCGCGGAGGCGATGACCGGGGTGTCCCCGAGCATCGGCGCCAGGGACTGCGCCTGGCGCCCCCAGAGAATCGCCACCAGCGGACGGCCGCGCTCCACCAGTGCCTCGATCGCGCGCCCGGTGACCTCCTCCCATCCCTTCCCCCGGTGGGAGGCCGGCTGCCCCGGAGTCACCGTGAGAACCCGGTTGAGCAGGAGGATCCCGCTCCCGGCCCAGGAACTCAGGTCACCGTGCCTGGGCGCCGACAGTCCGAGGTCGTCCGAGTACTCACGGTAGATGTTGACCAGGCTCCGCGGCAGGGGTCGGACGTGTCCGTCCACGGCGAAGCTCAGTCCGACGGCGTGCCCGGGCGTCGGATACGGATCCTGGCCCACGATCAGCACACGGACATCGTCGAACGGCTGGGTGAAGGCGCGTAGGATCCGGTCCCCCTCGGGGAGGTATCGGCGGCCCGCGGAGTCCTCCTCGCGGAGGAAATCGCCCATCCGCCGGATGCGGTCCTCCACCGGCGCCAACGCGCCCGCCCACCCCGGGTCGACGACCTCCCCCAGCGGAGGTCGAGCCGACTGATCGCCCGCCACCCGGTCAGTCGATCCGTCGGAGCTCGGAGCGGTAGCGCATCGCGTTGTCGTGGTACTTCTGCGTGTTCCCGTCGAGCATCGCCGGGTCCACCTCGTAACCCTCGCGGATCCTCGCGGGGGCTCCCATCGCCATGCGCGCGGCGGGGAGTTCGAACCGTGGTGGGATCAGGCACCCGGCGGCGACGACCGCTCCGGCACCGATCACGGCGCCGTTGAGCACGATCGAGCCGGAGGAGATCAGGGCCCCGTTCCCGACGGTCGCCCCCTCGATGTGCGCGTTGTGCCCCACGATGCAGTGCTCCCCGAACACCGTCGGTTCCGACTCCGTGCAGTGGACGATCGTGCCGTCCTGGATATTGGTCATGGCGCCGACCTCGATGCGCCCGTAGTCACCGCGGAGGACCGCGGTCGGCCACACGGACACGCCCGGTCCCAGGCGGACGCGGCCGATCACCACGGCGTCGGGGTGCACCCAGGCGTCGGGGGCGATGTCGGGTTCGAGGTCTCCGAGTGCGTAGACAGCCATGCCGCCAGACTAGTTCGCGCCCCGTGCCGAGTCCCAGCCCCCGGGGGTCCGCGGGTGCCCGTCGAGGGACACCGCGCCGGGGTCTCCCTCGTGGATCGTCCCGATCACGGTGAAACCCGGGGGGACGATCGTCCCGGGTGGGAAGGTGCCCAGCAGACCGTGGTCCTCGCCGCCGTCGAGGATCCAGTCCGCGATCTGCGCCTCCGGATCCGGGAGACCCAGGACCGCGGCGGCCTCTCCCAGGCGGGGGTCGACGGGAAGCGCGTCGACGACGAGGTCCGCCGCGACGCCGGAGGCCCGCGCCAATCCCGACAGGTCGCGCATCAGGCCGTCGCTGACGTCGGTGAGTGCGCTGGCGCCGGCGAGTCTGGCCGCCCTCCCGGACCCGATCGGGGGTACGGGGACCCGGTGGGCCTGCTGCAGGGGGCCCTCGGTGTGGCCC
>NZ_JAALED010000561.1:0-139 GCF_014145155.1 Dietzia sp. B19
CAGCTCACCGGCGGGCCCGCCTTCGCCGCGGACACCGCTGCCGCCTTCGAGGGCGCGGACTTCCGGCTGCTGGCCGCCACGGCGACGGTCGTCGCGGTGCTCCTCATCATCACCTATCGCTCGCCGGTGCTGTGGCTCA
>NZ_JAALED010000561.1:191-2837 GCF_014145155.1 Dietzia sp. B19
TCGCCGACCGGGTGGCCTCCCTGCTGGTGGCGACGGTCGGCGAGGCCGTCGGCGTGACCGTCGACGGCTCCACGTCCGGCATCGTCTCGGTCCTGGTGTTCGGCGCGGGTACCAACTACGCGTTGCTGTTGGTCTCCAGGTACCGCGAAGAGCTGCGGCGGACCGAGAACCGGCGACAGGCGTTGCGTGATGCCTACCGGGGAGCGGTCCCCGCCATCATCGCCAGCAACATCACCGTGGTGCTGGCACTGCTGATGCTGTTGCTCGCGACCCTGCCCAACTACCGTTCGCTCGGGCTCTCCGCGGCCGTCGGCCTGCTCGTCGCCCTGGCGTACGCCCTCGTGGCACTGCCGGCTGCGCTGGCCGTGTGCGGTCGTGGGTTGTTCTGGCCTTTCGTCCCCCGGCCGCACCGTGACTCCGAGCGCACGGGCAGGGACACGAACAGTGGCACGGGCTCCGGCGCGCGCTCCCGGCTCACCGCCGCCACGACCCCCGAGGACTTCCGCGAGGACGTCCCGTCCGGCATCTGGGGCCGCATCGCCTCCGGTGTGGTCAGGCGTCCCGTCCGCGTCCTGATCTCGTGCGTGCTGATCCTGGTGATCCTCGCGTTCGGGCTTCTGGGCACCCGGATCGGTCTGAGCCAGACCGAGCAGTTCCGCACGCCGTCCGAAGCCGCGGCCGGTCTGGAGACCGCCGCCGAGCACTTCCCGGCCGGCGTCACGGACCCGGTCACCGTGCTCACCCGCACCGGCACGGAGGCGCAGGTCACGGAGGTGGCCGAGGGCGTGGAGGGCGTGGTGTCCGCCATGCCGGCCGGTGAGTCGGGGACCGGGTGGAGCCGCATCACGGTGACCCTCGACGCCGCCCCCGCGACCGACCGGTCGGAGGACAGCGTGGTGGCGTTGCGCTCCGCGGTCGACCAGGTCCCCGGATCCGAGGCGATCGTCGGCGGATCGGTGGCCGAGGGCGTCGACACCTCCGACGGGAACCTCCGCGACCTCGCGCTGATCGCACCGCTCATCCTCCTTGTGGTGTTCGTCGTCCTGGTCCTGGCGCTACGGGCGTTGATCGCGCCGCTGCTGCTGCTGGGCGCGACGGTGTTGTCGTCGCTCGCGGCGCTCGGGCTGGGGACCTTCGTCACCACCCAGATCCTGGGCTTCCCCGGCCTGGACGTGTCGGTCCCGCTGTACAGCTTCCTGTTCCTCGTCGCCCTGGGCGTGGACTACTCGGTGTTCCTGATCATCCGCTCCCGGGAGGAGGCGGCCACGCACTCGACCCGCGAGGCCATGGTCCGGGCGGTCGCCCTCACCGGCGGCGTGATCACCTCCGCGGGAATCGTGCTGGCCTCGGTGTTCGTGGTGCTGGGCGTCCTGCCGTTGATCGTGCTCACCCAGGTCGGCGTGATCGTGGCCCTCGGCGTCCTGCTGGACACCTTCGTCGTGAGGACCCTCGTGGTGCCGGCTCTGTTCACCCTGGTCGGGGAGCGGGTCTGGTGGCCTGGCGATCCCCGACGCGGCGTCACGCCCGCGGGCGAGCCCACCACCGGCGGTTCAGACGCATCCGCATCCGCAGCCACGGCTCCGGCCGACTCCGCTCCAGCCCGCACCGCCGACACGAAGGAGTTCCACCCATGACCACCTCGCGCCGTTCCCGGGTCCGTTCACTCGTCACCGCCCTCGCGGTGGTTCCGCTCCTGGCGGCGGGGCTCGGGGCCGCCCCCGCAGCCGGGGCCCAGGACCTCACCGACGGGGGCCGCCTCGGCGGGGGCTCCTCGCAGCTGGTGCTGCCCGACGGCATCGCGGTGGGGTCGATCGGCGGCCCCGAGCTGCAGCAGGTCGGATATGTGGATCCCGACCGTTTCGTGGGCACCTGGTACCAGGTCGCGGCGATCCCGCAGCCGTATACCCTGCAGTGCACCAACGACACGACCGCCGAGTACGCGCGGATCTCGCCCGACACGATCTCGGTACGTAACTCCTGCGGCTCGGCGATCAGCTCCGACTCGGTGATCGAGGGGGAGGCGACGATCCGCGACACCGACACCAACGCCTCCCTGCGCGTGAACTTCCCCCAGGTGCCGTTCCAGGACGAGAACGGTCCGGTCAACTACCGCATCACCTACCTCGCCGACGACTACTCGGTGGCGGTCGTCGGCGACCCGAGCCGGTCCTCCGGCTTCGTGTTGAGCCGGGACCCCGCCCTGGGGGCGGACCAGTGGTCCACCGTCCGTGACGTCGTCGAGTCGCGCGGCTGGTGGCCCTGCGCGTTCCTGACCGTTCCCATGGCCGGTGGGCGGGGCGACGTCACCCCGCTGTGCCTGCTCCCCTGAGAGACGGACCGATGAGCATCGACCTCAGTTGTACGATCCGGGCCGGCGCGGACGAGGCGTGGGATTATCTCGCCTCGCCGGGTGCCTTCGTCCGGATCTCCCCGCCGTTCATGCCGCTGCGGCCCGTGAGCCAGGCCGACTCGCTGCGGGACGGTGTGGCCGTGCTCGAGCCGAGGTCCGCGCTCCCCGGTCCGTTGGGGACGCGGTTCGGCCCGCGCTGGGTCGCGCAGCACGACCCCGCCGGGTACGTCGAGGGTGAGCGGTTCGTGGACCGCTGCGTCTCCCAGCCCTACGCGGGTCTCACGGGGTGGGTCCAC
>NZ_JAALED010000063.1:0-5976 GCF_014145155.1 Dietzia sp. B19
CACGGCGATGCGCTCGGCCGACCGCGTGCGGTCGGCGCGCGGTTCCTCGGGTGACGGGTACACGGGTGAGGCCGCCATCGCCCGCCTGCACGAGGCCGCGGGGTCGGGCACCGCGGTCACGGTCTCCGTGGTCGACGCGCAGGGTCGCTCGACGTCGCGACTCGTCATCCCCGTCTCCGTCGCGGGGGGCCGGATCGAAGGGGTGGAACCCGATTCCGCCGAGGCCGTGACCCTGCCGTTGCACCGCGTGATCTCGGTGGCCGATGTGGACCCCACCCGCTGACCCCACCCGCCGGCCCGACCCGCCGGCCCGACCCTCCGTCGCGATTTCCGGGACACTGGAGGGTCGGACCCACGCGGGCCCGCGAGAACCGAGGAGAACCGAAGTGAGTGGTGGACCGCTGATCGTCCAGTCGGACAAGACCGTGCTGCTGGAGATCGACCACGACCAGGCAGGCGACGCCCGGCAGGCCCTGGCCCCGTTCGCCGAACTCGAGCGCGCCCCCGAACACGTCCACACCTACCGGATCACGCCGCTCGCCCTGTGGAACGCGCGGGCCGCCGGTCACGACGCCGAGCAGGTCGTCGACGTGCTCGTCACCTACTCGCGCTTCCCCGTCCCACAGCCGCTCCTGGTCGACATCGCGGACACCATGGCCCGCTACGGCCGGCTGCAACTGGTCAAGAGCCCGGTCCACGGTCTCACCCTCATCTCTCTCGACGCCGCAGTGCTCGCCGAGGTCAGGCGACACAAGAAGATCGCCCCGATGCTCGGGGCGGAGATCGACGCCGACACCGTGATCGTCCACGCGTCCGAGCGCGGTCGGCTCAAGCAGGAGTTGCTGAAGGTGGGGTGGCCGGCCGAGGACCTGGCCGGGTACGTCGACGGCGAGGCGCATGAGATCTCCCTGTCCACCGAGTCCGAGCCCTGGGAGCTCCGCGACTACCAACAGATGGCCGCGGACTCCTTCTGGGCGGGCGGCTCCGGCGTCGTCGTCCTGCCCTGCGGGGCCGGCAAGACCATGGTCGGCGCGGCGGCGATGGCCCGCGCCAAGGCCACCACGCTCATCCTCGTGACCAACACCGTCGCCGGTCGGCAGTGGAAGCGCGAACTGCTCGCCCGGACCACGCTCACGGAGGACGAGATCGGCGAGTACTCGGGCGAACGCAAGGAGATCCGCCCGGTCACCATCGCCACGTATCAGGTCGTCACCCGCAAGACCAAGGGCGTGCACCGGGCGCTGGAGCTCTTCGACTCCCGGGACTGGGGACTGATGATCTACGACGAGGTGCACCTGCTCCCGGCACCGGTCTTCCGGATGACCGCGGACCTGCAGTCGCGTCGCCGTCTCGGGCTCACCGCCACGCTGGTCCGTGAGGACGGCCGGGAGGGTGATGTGTTCTCCCTCATCGGCCCCAAGCGCTACGACGCCCCCTGGAAGGACATCGAGGCGCAGGGGTGGATCGCCCCGGCCGACTGCGTGGAGGTCCGCGTGACGCTGACCGAGAACGAGCGGATGATGTACGCCACCGCCGAGGCCGAGGACAAGTACAAGTTGTGCTCGACCGCCCGCACCAAGATCGCGGTGGTGAAGCAGATCCTGGCCAGGCACTCCGGTGCCCCGACGCTGGTGATCGGCGCCTATCTGGACCAACTGGAGGAACTGGGGGTCGAGCTGGACGCCCCGGTGATCCAGGGTTCCACCTCCAACAAGGAGCGGGAGAAGCTCTTCAACGCCTTCCGCGCCGGGGAGATCTCCACCCTGGTGGTGTCCAAGGTGGCCAACTTCTCGATCGACCTACCGGAGGCGAGCGTCGCCGTGCAGGTCTCCGGGACCTTCGGCTCCCGGCAGGAGGAGGCCCAGCGGCTCGGGCGACTCCTGCGCCCCAAGAAGGACGGCGGACAGGCGCACTTCTACTCCGTGGTCTCCCGGGACACCCTCGACGCGGAGTACGCCGCTCACCGCCAGCGGTTCCTCGCCGAGCAGGGCTACGCCTACCGGATCACCGACGCCGACGACCTGCTCGGCCCGGAGCTGCCCGGGATCGGCTGAGCACACGGCCCGCCCTGGGCGTCCCACCCTCGCCGGGGCGCCTGGGATACTGGGTCCATGGCCTCCGATCGCACCTCCCGCGCCCCTCACGAGCAGTACCGCCTCGCCGACTTCCCCGTGGACGACGCCTGGGTCCGGAAGAACAACGAGAGCCTGGCCGAGGTGCGTCGCCTGCAGTGGTCCGCCGGGATCCTCGGGGTCGTCGTCCTCGCCGCCGGGACCGGGATGCTGCTCTACTCGGGCCTCGAGCCGTGGGGCTGGATCATCGCCGCGCTGGCCGGCGTCTTCGCGATCGGGTGCCTGGCCATGATCGGGTACATCCCCCGGAAGATGGGATCCATGGCGCACACCTACGCCACCTCGGAACTCGTCCCGGCGATCGTCGCCGAGGTGCGACCGCGTGGGCTCACCCTGCTGGCCCTGGTCGACCGCGCCGTCGACCGGTCCGCGGGCTCGCTCCCCGCTCTGGCCGTCCGCAGCTGTGAGAAGATCCCGGGCCACGACGTCCGCGTGGGCACGCGGGTCCCCTGCGTCGCCGTGGTGGGCAACCGCAGCGCCCGCGGAGGCGACAACCTCTACCAGTTCATCTCCCCCATGCCCGTCGCCTGGGCCACCCCGGACGCCACCGTGCTGCGGAGGCTGACCAAGGAGATCCCGGCCGGCGAGTGGGAGACCCTGCGCCAGAACCTCGACCGGGTCGGAGAGGTGTCGGCGTCTCCGGCCAACCTCGTGCCACTCGACTGAGAGCCCTCCCACCGCTCGACACCGTGGGCCTCACCCGACGCTCCTCCACCTGTGAGCAAGTCGTCACGGCACCGTGATCCGCCGCCACTGCGCGGAAACACGCGCTTTCTAGCCTGGTCGGCACAGGCTAGAAGGAGGTCTCCACATGACCGAGCACATCGTCGTCGTCGGACACGGAATGGTCGCCCACCGGTTCGTCTCCACCCTCGCGTCCCGGTGGGCCACCGCCGATCTCACCGTCACGGTGATCGGCGAGGAGACGGACCCGGCGTACGACCGCGTCGGCCTCTCCTCCTACGTCGGGGCGTGGGACCGCGAGTCGCTCCACCTCGAGGACGCCCGGCACGGCGCCGATCCGCGGGTGACCGTGCGATCGGGTCACCTGGTCACCGCGATCGACCGCGAGGCCGGGGAGGTCGAACTCTCGTCGGGCGAGCGGATCGCCTACGACACGCTGGTCCTCGCGACCGGCTCGCGGGCGTTCGTCCCACCGGTGCCCGGCCATGACCTCCCGGGATGTCACGTCTACCGCACCCTCGACGATCTCGACGGGATCCGCGCGGCCGCCGAACGCGCCGGGACGGGCTCCCACGGCGTCGTGATCGGCGGTGGGTTGCTCGGCCTCGAGGCGGCCAACGCCGTGAGCCTGCTCGGGCTCACGCCGCACGTGGTCGAACGCAACGACCGGCTCATGCCCCTGCAGGTCGACGCCGGCGGCGGCCATGTCCTGGCGTCGCTGATCCGTGAACTGGGGATCGAGATCCACCTCTCGGTGACCGGCACGGAGATCGCCGAGACGCCCGACGGGCTGACCGTCCGACTCACCGACGACGAGGGGGTCACCACGGTCGTCGACGCCGCCTTCGTGGTGTTCTCGGCGGGCGTCCGCCCGAGGGACGAACTCGCGCGGCTCTCCGGTCTGGACACCGCCGAGCGGGGCGGCATCCTCAC
This sequence comes from Dietzia sp. B19, assembly GCF_014145155.1. Lineage (NCBI taxonomy): Bacteria > Bacillati > Actinomycetota > Actinomycetes > Mycobacteriales > Dietziaceae > Dietzia > Dietzia sp. B19. Next base: position 3,750 of record NZ_JAALED010000063.1, read on the forward strand.
CGACCTCGCCTGCCGGACCTCGGACCCGAACATCTACGCGATCGGCGAGTGCGCTGCCATCGACGGCACCTGCTACGGGCTCGTCGGTCCCGGGTACACCTCCGCCGAGGTGGCCGCGGCCACGATCCTCAGCGGCGAGGGGGAGTTCACCGGGGCCGACCTGTCCACCAAACTCAAGCTCCTCGGGGTGGACATGGCGAGTTTCGGCGACGCGCACGGCGTCACGCCCGGTTGCCTCGAGGTGGTGGTCAACGATCCCGTCGCGGGGACCTACTCCAAGCTGGTCATGAGCGACGACGCCCAGACCCTCCTGGGTGGGGTGTTCGTCGGCGATTCCGGGCCGTACTCGCTGCTCAAGCCACTCGTCGGCCGCACGCTGCCGTCCGCCGACCCGATCTCGCTCATCTCCCGCTCCACCGGGAGCGATCCCGGGGTCGGGGTGGAGGCGCTCCCCGACGAGGCGCAGATCTGCTCGTGCAACGCCGTCACCAAGGGCGACGTCCGCGAGGCCATCTGCGGCGGCGCATGCGACGTGGCCGACCTCAAGTCGTGCACCCGGGCCGGCACCTCGTGCGGCTCGTGTATCCCCCTGCTCAAGCAGGTCCTCGAAGCGGAGGGGGTCGAGCAGTCGACGGCGCTGTGTGAGCACTTCGAGCAGTCCCGGTCGGAGCTCTTCGAGATCGTCACGGTCACCGGGATCCGGACCTTCTCCGGTCTGATCGAGCGCTTCGGCCACGGGTCCGGCTGCGACATCTGCAAGCCCACCGTCGCGTCCATCCTGGCCTCCACCAGTTCCGACCACGTCCTCGACGGGGAACAGGCCGCACTGCAGGACACCAACGACCACTTCCTCGCCAACATCCAGAAGAACGGCACCTATTCGGTGGTGCCCCGGATGCCGGGCGGCGAGGTGTCCGCGGAGCAACTCATCGTGATCGGTGAGATCGCGCGTGATCACGACCTGTACGTCAAGGTGACCGGCGGTCAGCGCATCGACATGTTCGGTGCGCGCGTCGAGGAACTGCCGGTGATCTGGAAGCGGCTCGTGGACGCCGGCATGGAGTCGGGGCACGCCTACGGCAAGTCGCTGCGCACGGTCAAGAGCTGTGTGGGCACCTCGTGGTGCCGCTACGGGCAGCAGGACTCGGTCGGGATGGCGGTGCTGATGGAGAACCGCTACCGCGGACTGCGCGCGCCCCACAAGATCAAGATGGCGGTCTCGGGGTGTGCGCGCGAATGCGCGGAGGCCCGCGGCAAGGACGTCGGCGTGATCGCCACCGAGACCGGCTGGAACCTGTACGTCGGCGGCAACGGGGGCGCGACGCCCAGGCACGCGCAACTGCTCGTCGGTGACCTGACCGACGAGGAGCTGATCCGCTACATCGACCGCACGGTGATGTTCTACGTCCGGACGGCCGAGCGGCTCCAGCGGATGGCGCCCTGGCTCGAATCGCTGGACGGCGGCATCGACCACCTGCGCGAGGTGGTGTGCGACGACTCCCTCGACCTGGCCGCCGAGCTGGAGGGTCGGATGGAGGCCCACGTCGCGGGCTACGTGGACGAGTGGTCCGCGGTTCTGGACGACCCCGACAAGCTCGCCCGGTTCGTGTCCTTCGTCAACGCGCCCGAGTCCCCGGACCCCACCGTCGAGTTCGAGGAGAAGGACGGCCGCAAGGTCCCGGTCCTCCTCGGCTCCCCCGCGATGCCCGCACGAGTCTGACCCAACCCGAACCCCCGAAAGGACACCGTCATGACCGCACTCCTGTCCCCCACCGAGATCGAGGTCTGCCCCCTCGAGCGGCTCATCCCGGGGCGGGGCGTCGCCGCCCTGCTGCCCGACGGCCGACAGATCGCCGTCTACCTCCTGGACGACGGCAGTGTCCACGCCCTGTGCAACATCGACCCGATCGCCCGGGCCGCCGTGATGAGCCGTGGTCTCGTCGGCGACCGCGGGGGGGTCCCCGTGGCCATCTCCCCCATCGGCAAGCAGGCCTACGCCTTGGAGGACGGGCGCGGGGTCGACGACGAGTCGTACGGACTGTCCGTGTTCCCGGCCAGGGTCGTCGACGGCACCGTCCTGGTCTCCACCGAGGCCGCGATCCGGCACCAGGGGAGCCGGCTCGCCGCGTAGCCGGGCGCACCGGATCGCCGCACGGAGGCGGCACCGCCGGAACCCACGAGAGACGTCAGGCGCCACCGCGTGGATCCACGTGGTGGCGCCTGACCG
>NZ_JAALED010000562.1:0-552 GCF_014145155.1 Dietzia sp. B19
GTGGCCACTTTAGCGGGAACACTCCAATCTCTACTGCCTCATCCCCGGGGCTCGCCACACCCAAGACTTGGACCTGTACCGGCAAGCCTCCCCCACAGGCCATCGCGCAGCCGCCGACAGTCTGATCGCAGCCATGGACCAGACCACAATAGGCCCGTACACCTTCTATGTGCGCAACCCACGGAGGGAGACGGCCAGCGGAACCGTCGAGAACATCCAACTGACCGTCATCGTCCGATTCGGCACTACCGAGTTCTCCCGGTTCAACATCGACGTCTCCGGAGACCTTGAGGCGCCCACCGTCACCGAACCACTGGCGGTCACCCGCGCCGACCCACTCGAGGTCCCGTTCGCTCGCCGGCACTTCACCGTGCTGTCCTACCCGATAGAAAACCAGCTCGCCGATAAAACCTGCGCCATGTACGAGATCCACGGCACCCGTAGCTCCACCCGGTACCGAGATCTCTACGACATCGCCTTAATCGCCCTCGAACTCGAAGTGGACGCAGGAAAACTGCGCACCGCACTAGCCCCGGTGATTCACGGGGATCT
>NZ_JAALED010000562.1:913-1126 GCF_014145155.1 Dietzia sp. B19
TGGCGCCCTGGGCCCGGTGGCCTCGGCGCCGACAGTGTGGCGCACACTCGATGAGGTCACCGCCGGCAAGCGCAAGAAGATCCAGGTGGCGCGGGCTCGGGCACGGCGGCACGTGTGGTCCCACCTGCCCGGCGGGGTGCCCGCATCCAAGTGCGCGGGCCGGGACCTGGGATCGACGATCGTTCTCGATGTGGACGCCACCATCGTGGTCAC
>NZ_JAALED010000563.1:0-816 GCF_014145155.1 Dietzia sp. B19
CGGCGGACCGGGTCGAGGACGGGGTGCCGTCCCCGACCACGGGCCACCCGCCGACCCAGTCCAGGCGGTCGAGCATCATGTACCTCCGCTGCACCCCGTTGGGGAGCACGGCGCTGCCGCGGGGGGCGGCATGATAGAGCATCCAGTCCTGCCCCGCGTCGTCGGTGGTCACGTCGACGTGACCCGGTCCCACCCAGTCGGCGTCACCCTTGAGGATCACGTCGCCGGGCAGCGGGGAACCCGGCCCCTGCACCAACGGGCGCTGTTGCCGATCGGAGTACGGGCCCATCACGTCGTCGGCGCGGCCACCCAACACCCGGTACTGGGACTGCTCGCCGTTGCAACACAGTCCAGCACTGGTGAACAGGTGCGTCCTGCCCTCGCGGCTGACGATGGCGGGGGCCTCGACGCCCGTACCGGCCACCAGGACGGGGTCGCCGATCAGAGCTGTCCCCGCTGGGTTCATCCGCACCGCGTGGATCCCCTCGAAGTTCCCCATGAACATGACCGGGCCGTCGGCCGTGAACACCACCTCGGGGTCCATCGGATCCAGATCCCGATAGGGCGCGTCGGCCCCGTAGCAGACGATCGGCGCACCGCCGTGGGTCCACGGGCCCTCGATCCCGGGCGCGGTGGCCATCCCGATACAGGGGGCCGGCCCGCCGGTCGTGTAGTACATGACCGCTCCGGCGTCGGCGACGTGGACGTCCGGCGCCCACAGGTACGACCCCGACGGTGCCCACGAGGGACGGGATCCGAAGGCGTCCCCCACGTACTCCCACTCGACCAGGTCGAAGGACCGGAAGTGCGGGACGA
>NZ_JAALED010000563.1:868-4885 GCF_014145155.1 Dietzia sp. B19
CAGTCGTCCGAGGACGCGTAGACGTGGAAGGCGCCGTCCGCTCCCCTCTGGACCGACGGGTCCGGGGCGATGGAGGAGATCACCGGGTTCGCGGCCGCGGGCACCGCCGCGGTGGCGGACACGAGGGGGACGACGACGGCCAGCGCGGCGGCGCCGAGGGCGCGCGCTCCTCGCGAGATTTTCATCGGCCGAGCATAGACCCATGAACCGTCTTTATGTGACCGTACGTAACTCCCGGTTGGAGCCCCGCTCCGCGCTCTCTATCTCGCCCCGCGCTCCTTGCGCAGCAGGAACCGCTGGATCTTGCCCGACGGCGTCTTGGGCAGCTCACGGGCGAAGTGGACCTTCCGGGGGAACGCGTGGGCCGCGAACTCCGTCTTGACCCACTTCTGCAGTTCCTCCGCCTTGTCGTCGTCACCCTCGACACCCTCGCGCAGCACGACGTACGCCTCGAGTACCTCACCGGCCAGTTCGTCGGGGACGCCGATGATCGCCGACTCCAGCACGTCCGGGTGCTTGGCCAGGACGGACTCCACGTCGAACGGGCCGATCCGGTAGCCGGACATGATGATCACGTCGTCGTCGCGGCTGGAGAAGTAGAAATGACCGTCGGCGTCGAGCTTGGCCGCGTCGCCCGTGTAGTACCAGCGGCCGTCCGCGCTGAACCGCTCGGCCGTCTTCTCGGGCGCGTCGTGGTACCCCGTGAACCACATGAGCGGGCTGGCGGGGACGTCGATCGCGACCCGGCCGAGCTCCCCCACCGGCGCGGTCTCGTCGGAGTCGGCCGCGAGCACGGTGCAGGACCAGCCCGGCAACGGCACGCCCATCGAACCCGGACGGACGTCCTCGCGCAGCGAATCGTGCCAGGGGTTGATGATGAACATGCCGTGCTCGGTCTGGCCGTACTGGTCGCGCACCTCGACGCCGAACTGCTCGGTCGACCACTCGATCACCTCGGGGGTGAGCGGCTCACCGGCGGCCGATGCGCGGCGGAGCTTGACGTCGGCCGGCGCGATGTCCCGCTTGGCCCGCATGGTGCGGTAGACCGTCGGCGCCGCCGCGAAGTTGGTGACCCCGTAGTACTGCAGGACGGCGAACGCCAACTCCGGGGTGTAGCGGGCGTGGAGGAGCAGGCTGCGGCGGCCCACCGCCAGCGGACCGAGGATGCCGTAGTAGAGGCCGTACGCCCAGCCCGGATCGGCACCGTTCCAGAACACGTCGTCGGCGCGCACGTCCAGACCGGTCTCGATGTACTGGTGGAACGCGGCGAGCGCGCGGACGGGGACGACGACCCCCTTGGGGGTGCCGGTGGTGCCCGAGGTGAAGAGCATCACCATCCCGGCGTCCGGGCCGGTGACCGCGGCGCCGCGACCGGGCTCCTGGTCGCCGACGATCGTGTCGAGATCGAGGTCTCCCTCCCGGGCACCGGGGCAGTCCGCCAGCCCGGCCACGACCACCGGGACGGATGTGCTCTCGAGCTTCCCCCGCTGGTCGGCGTCGGACACGATCACCCGGGCGTCGCCGCCGGTGATCCGCATCTCGATGGCGGGCCAGGCGAACGCGGTGAACAGCGGCATGTGCACCGCGCCCAGGCGCCAGATCCCCATGAGCGTGAACACCAGGTCCGCGGACTTGGCCATGAGCGTGGCGACCCGGTCCCCCTCGCCCACACCGAGAGCCGCCAGGGCGGCGGCCACCTTCTCGCTCCCGACCTTCAGCTCGCCGTAGGTGATGTCGCGACCGGACAGGTCGGCGTCGATCACGGTGAAGGCCACGGCGTCGGGGTCGTGGCGGTCGCACAGGAACTCCGCCGCACTCGCACCGGGGACGTCGTAGATCGCCAGGAGCTCGTCCGGGGACAGGGGCGTACCGGTGGGCGGCGTGGTCTCGGTCGTATCTGCAGACATGTCTGCAGATACTGCTGCAGAGGCCCGCCGCACACCACCCACCGACGGGCACCCCCGCTTTCGGGGCTGGTACGACTGCTCCGGAGCCGTGCACTCTAATGGGACCACCCGACGATTCCCGCACGTACCCGGAAGGACTCCCATGGCCGTCGACCGACTGCTCCCCAGCGACGAGGCGTACGAACTCCTCGACATGACCCGCTCGGTCGCGGACAAGCTGCTCGAGCCGATCGCGGCCGAGCACGAGCGGAACCACACCTATCCCGAGGGGCTCTTCGCGCAACTCGGCGAGGTGGGCCTGCTGGGGCTGCCCTATCCGGAGGAGTTCGGCGGCGGCGACCAGCCGTACGAGGTGTACCTGCAGGTGCTGGAGGAGCTCGGTGCCCGGTGGGCGGCTGTCGCCGTCGCGACGAGCGTGCACGGTCTGTCCTGCTTCCCCCTGGCCACCGCCGGCTCCGACGAGCAGAAGGCCGAGTGGCTGCCCGGGATGCTCGCCGGCGAGCAGATCGGCGCGTATTCGCTCTCGGAGCCACAGGCCGGGTCGGACGCGGCGGCGCTGCGGTGCCGCGCCGAGCGCGAGGGTGACGAGTTCGTGGTCACCGGCACCAAGTCCTGGATCACGCACGGTGGGATCGCCGACGTGTACAACACCTTCGTCCGCACCGGCGAGGGGTCCCGCGGCATCTCGTGTCTCCTGGTCCCCCGCGACACCGAGAACCTGACGTTCGGGAAGCCCGAGGACAAGATGGGCCTGAACGGCGTCCCCACCACCACCGCCGCCTACGAGGGCGCCCGGGTCGACGCCGCCCGTCTCCTGGGCGCCGAGGGCGACGGACTGCGCATCGCGTTCTCCGCCCTGGACTCGGGCCGGCTCGGGATCGCCGCGGTGGCCACCGGCATCGCGCAGCGGGCACTCGACGACGCGGTCGCCTACGCCAATGAGCGCGAGGCGTTCGGCAAGACCATCATCGGCCACCAGGGCCTGGGCTTCCTGCTGGCGGACATGGCCGCGGCCGTGACCTCCGCCCGCGCCACGTACCTCGACGCCGCCCGACGCAAGGACGCCGGCCGTCCCTACTCCCGCCAGGCCTCGATCGCCAAGCTCACCGCCACGGACGCGGCGATGAAGGTCACGACGGACGCGGTCCAGGTGCTCGGCGGCGTCGGCTACACCCGGGAGTTCCCCGTGGAGCGGTACATGCGCGAGGCCAAGATCACCCAGATCTTCGAGGGCACCAACCAGATCCAGCGACTGGTGATCGCCCGCGACCTCGCCGTCTGAGTCCCCGGCGGCCCGTCCGGCCCGGAGCGCCTAAGGTTGGCGGCATGTCCTCCCTCCCCGACGCCTCCGCTCCCGCGGGCACCGAGTACGTGGTCCTCCTCTCGGAGGACGGCCAGCCCGTCGGCACCGCGGACAAGGCCACCGTCCACACCACCGACACCCCGCTGCACCTGGCGTTCTCGTGCCACGTGGTCGACGAGGAGGGCCGCGTCCTGCTCACCCGTCGCGCGCTGCACAAGCGCGCCTGGCCGGGCGTGTGGACCAACTCGTTCTGTGGTCACCCCGCACCGGGCGAGGACCCCGCCGAGGCGATAGTGCGACGGGCGGAACAGGAACTCGGGACGCGCGTGGACGGGATCGAGCCGGCGTTGCCGGACTTCCGGTACCGGGCGGTGGACGACTCCGGGATCGTGGAGAACGAGATCTGCCCGGTGTTCACCGCCCGCATCCGCGCCGACCTGGCCCCGCGGGCGGACGAGGTGTGCGCCCACCACTGGGCCCGGCCCGAGGACGTACGCAAGGCCATCGACGCGACGCCGTTCGCGTTCAGCCCCTGGCTGGTCGCGCAGGCGCCGCGCATGGCCCTCTACGCTCGTTGAGGACGGGCTCGGTGAGGACGGGCTCGGTGAGGACAGGCTCGGTGAGGACAGGCGCGTTGAGGACGGCGGATCGGCCGTCAGCCCGGCGGGCTGCCGCGGTCAGCCCGGGATGCTGATGTGTCCCTCCTCGGCCGCCAGGCCGATGTCGCGACGGAAGTGACCGCCGCCCAGCTCGACCCCGTCGAGGATCCGGTAGGCCTCCGCGCGCGCGGCGGCGAGGTCGGGACCG
>NZ_JAALED010000064.1:0-23294 GCF_014145155.1 Dietzia sp. B19
GGTGCTGGGTCGCCGCGGGGAACGACGCGGTCGCGGTCGCGTCGTCGGGGGTGGTCTCCACGGCGGGGGACTCCGCCCCGGTCGTGGAGCTGGCCGACCCGCCGAAGCCCGGCGCAGGGGTGGAACCCTTGGGTGCCGGGCCGCTCTCGGGTCCGTCGCTCGGCTCGGTCATCGCCTTCTACTCCTTGTCGGACCCGGCGTCGAGCCGGTCGTCGTCGTCGGGCTCGTCGGCGTTGCGGGCGATCGCCAGCAGCGAGTCGCCCTCGGCGAGGTTCATCAGGCGCACGCCCTTGGTCTGCCGGCCCGCCTTGCGCACCTGCTTGGCGAACGTGCGGATCACGCCACCGCTGGACGTGATGGCGTAGAGCTCGTCCTGCAACTCCACGATCGTCGCACCCACGAGCTTGCCGCGCTTGGGATCGAACATGAGCGTGAGCACGCCCTTGCCGCCCCGGCCCTGGGCGGTGTACTCGGCCAGCGCGGTGCGCTTGGAGTACCCGCGCTCGGTGGCCACCAGCAGGAAGAGCTGGTTCTCGTCCATCTCCGAACGGACCACCGACATGCTGAGCAGGGCGTCGCCGTCGTTGAACCGCATCCCCATGACACCGGACGTCGCACGGCCCATCGGGCGGAGCGTGTCGTCGTTGGCGTGGAACCGGATCGACTGTCCCTTCTCGGAGACCAGGAGGAGGTCGTCCTCGGGGCCGGCGAGGGCGGCACCGACGAGCTCGTCGCCGTCGCGGAGGTTGACGGCGATGAGACCGCCCGAGCGAGGCGAGTCGTAGTCCTCGAGACGGGACTTCTTGACCAGGCCGTTGCTGGTGGCCAGGACCAGGTACGGGGCGTCCTGGTACCCCTTGATCCGGATGACCCCGGCGATCCGCTCCTCCGGCTGGAACGCGAGGAGGTTGGCCACGTGCTGGCCCCGCGCGGTGCGGCTGGCCTCGGGCAGCTCGTAGGCCTTGACGCGGTAGACCCGGCCCTTCGTGGTGAAGAACAGCAGCCAGTCGTGCGTGGAGGAGACGAAGAAGTGCCGGACGATGTCGTCCTGCTTGAGCTCCGCACCCCGCACACCCTTGCCGCCCCGCTTCTGGGCGCGGTAGAGATCCGTGCGGGTCCGCTTGGCGTAACCCGTCTCCGTGATGGTGACGACGACGTCCTCGCGGGCGATCAGGTCCTCGTCGGTGACGTCGCCGTCGGCCGGGATGATCACGGTGCGTCGGTCGTCGCCGTACTTCTCGACGATCTCGCGGAGTTCGTCTCCGACGATCGCCCGCTGCCGCTCGGGCTTGGCCAGGATGTCCTTGTAGTCGGCGATCTCGAGCTCGATGGCGGCGAGCTGGTCCACGATCTTCTGCCGCTCCAGGGCCGCGAGGCGGCGGAGCTGCATGTCGAGGATGGCCTGGGCCTGGTCGTCGTCGATGTCGAGGAGGTCCTTGAGACCCTCGCGGGCGATGTCGACGGTCTGCGACCGACGGATGAGCGCGATGACCTCGTCGAGAGCGTCGAGCGCCTTGACCAGCCCGCGCAGGATGTGGGCCCGCCGCTCGGCCTCGTCCAGCAGGTACTGGGTGCGCCGGACGATGACCTCGATCTGATGCGTGACGTACAGCCGCACCAGCTGGTGGATCGGGAGCGTGCGCGGCACGCCGTCGACGATCGACAGCATGTTGGCGCCGAACGACGTCTGCAGCTGCGAGTGCTTGTAGAGATTGTTGAGGACGACCTTGGCCACGGCGTCGCGCTTGAGCGTGATGACGATCCGCAGGCCCACACGATCGGACGACTCGTCGTCGATCTTGGAGATGCCGGCGATCTTGCCGTCGCGCAGCTGCTCGGCGATCGACAGGATCATGTTGTCCGGGTTGACCTCGTAGGGCAGCTCGGTGATCACGATGACGGTGCGGTTGCCGTCCTCCTCGATGGAGGTCTTGCCGCGCATCCGGATCGAACCGCGCCCGGTGGTGTAGGCGTCCTTGATGCCCTGGTCCCCGACGATGAACCCGTGGGTCGGGAAGTCCGGCCCCTTGATGAAGCCCATGCAGGCGTCGAGCGCCTCGTCGTCCCCGGCGTCCGGGTTCTCCAGAACCCAGTAGACGGCCTCGGCGACCTCGCGGAGGTTGTGCGGCGGCATCTTGGTGGCCATTCCCACCGCGATGCCACTGGAGCCGTTGATCAGCAGGTTCGGTACCCGGGACGGCAGAACGACCGGTTCGGACGTCTTGCCGTCGTAGTTGGGCTGGAAATCGACCGTGTTCTTGTCGATGTCCCGCACCATCTCCATGGCGAGCGGGGTCATCTTGCACTCGGTGTAGCGCATCGCGGCCGCACCGTCGTTGCCGCGCGAACCGAAGTTCCCCTGGCCGTCGACCATCGGGTAGCGCATCGCCCACGGCTGGGCCAGACGGACCAGGGTGTCGTAGATGGCCGAGTCACCGTGCGGGTGGTAGTTGCCCATGGTGTCGGCGACGGGCTTCGCGGACTTCACGTAGCTACGGTCGGGCCGGTAGCCGTTGTCCCACATCGCGTAGAGAATGCGACGGTGGACGGGCTTGAGCCCGTCCCGGACGTCCGGGAGGGCCCGCCCGACGATGACGCTCATCGAGTAGTCGATGTAGCTTCTCTGCATCTCCGCCTGGATGTCGACCGGTTCGATGCGGTCGTGTCCCCCGGCGTCGGGCGGCAACGTCGTGTCCGTCATGGGCTCCTCTTCGGTTCCTCGTCGCGCTGGCTTCTCTCGCAGACGATGTCGCGGGCACGCGCGTGCTCTGACGGCGGCCGTACGACCCGCCCAGTCTATAGGTCCTGGGGAAACGGGTTCGAGGGCACGCCTCGGGCACCCTATTATCTGCGAATGGAACAGGTCCTCGAGCGGGTGCGCCGCCGGGTCCTCCGGGCGTCACCGCTCCCGGACCCGGTCCTCGCTGACCCTGTCCGCTCGCCCGGTCTCGGGCCGCCTGGTCTCGGGCCGTCTCGACGGATTGCCGTGCCCAGATGATGTGACGCACGTAACATTTCCGTCATGTCGCGCCTCCGTGGTGGACCCGGCCACCGATACCGTCGTCTTGTGGCCGTGGCGGGAGCCTCTGTCTTTGCGCTCGTCAGCGGCCTTGCAGCCCCTGCCGACGCGCAACCGGTGACGCAGCCGACCGCGAACCGGGACGGCGTCCAGTTCGACCAGCCGGGCGGTTTCTACGACACCCGGGGCCTCGCACCCTCGTCCCCGGGCGCCGTCCTCCGTGCGCAACCGGCCGACCTACCGCTCGCGGTATCCGTCCCCGGACTGCCTCCGCTTCCCTCCCCGCTGCCGGCGGTGGCTCAGCGTGTCGTCTACCAGACCCTCGACGTCGACGGTCGACCCGTGGCCACATCCGGCGCGCTGTACGACTCGACCGCACGGTGGAACGGTCCCGGTCCACGACCCACCATCGTGATCGGGCCCGGTACGCAGGGTCAGGGCGATGCGTGTGCCCCGTCCCGGAATCTTGAGACGGCGCTCGGCGTGAACCCGCAGACCGGGGGCGCGGTGCCCTCGTATGAGCAGGCGTTCGCGCTGGTCCTGGCCGCCCAGGGCTTCCGGGTGATGGTGATCGACTACATCGGGCTCGGCACGCCCGGCGTGCACACCTATTCCGACCGGGTGGAGCAGGCCCACGCCATGCTGGACGGTGCCCGGGCCGCCCGCGCTCTGAGCGGGGACGCTCCCGTGGTGTTCTGGGGTCATTCCCAGGGTGGAGGTGCCTCCGCGGCCGCTGCCGAGCTCGCCCCCGTGTACGCCCCGGATGTCGACCTGCGGGCGGCCTACGCGTCCGCTCCCCCGGCGGATCTGCTGGCGGTGCTCGACCACATCGACGGCTCCACGCTCACCGGTGCGATCGGGTACGCCATCAACGGCATGTCCGAGCGCTTCCCCGCCGTCCAGCAGGTGGTCGACAGGCAGGTCAACGGCGCCGGTCGGGCCGCGCTCGCAGACATCGCCGGCCTGTGCACCCTCGACCTGCGCTCGGCGTACGGGATGCGCACCACCAACGAGTGGACCCACTCGGGCCGCAGCCTCGGAGAGCTGATCCGCTCCGAGCCCGAGGCCTTGCGGGTCCTCGATCACCAGCGGATCGGCCGACTCCGACCCGAGGTCCCGGTAATGGTCGCCGGGGGTGTCAACGACGACATCATCCCGCTCGGTCAGGTCGAGCAGCTCGGCCGGGACTGGTGCGAACAGGGAACGGCCGTGCACTTCCGTTATGAGACGACCCCGCCCGTCGCCGGCGTGACGCACGCCGCGGCGGCCGTGACCAACTTCCCGGCGGCCCTGGACTTCGTCACCCGCCGGCTCGCGGGAGAACCCGCGCCGAACGACTGCGGGAGCCTGTAGCCCACGGGTCGGCGGGCATCTCGCGGGCGATACCGCTGCCCTCCCTGCGAGATGCCCGCCGACCGGGGGCGCGGATCACACGTCGAGGAAGCGGACGTCCCGCGCGTTGCGGGTGATGAAGTTGCGGCGCGCGTCGACGTCCTCGCCCATGAGGATCGAGAACAACTCGTCGGCGGCCGCGGCGTCGTCGAGCGTGACCAACCGGAGGGTGCGCACCGTCGGATCCATGGTGGTCTCCCACAGCTCCTTGGGGTTCATCTCACCGAGACCCTTGTAGCGCTGGATCCCGTCCTCGACGTTGATCTTGCGCTTCTTCTCCAGACCGATCTTGAGGAGCTCGTCGCGCTCGCGGTCCGAGTACGCGAAGTCGGGCTCGCCCTTGCCCCACTTGAGCTTGTACAGCGGCGGCTGCGCCAGGTAGACGTTCCCGTTCTCCACCAGCGGCTTCATGAACCGGAACAGGAGGGTGAGCAGGAGCGTCGAGATGTGCTGACCGTCGACGTCGGCGTCGGCCATCAACACGATCTTGTGGTAGCGCAGCTTCTCGAGATCGAACTCCTCGTGGATACCCGTGCCCAGGGCGGTGATGATCGCCTGGACCTCCGTGTTCTTGAGGACCTTGTCGATCCGGGACTTCTCGACGTTGATGATCTTCCCGCGCAGCGGCAGGATCGCCTGGAACATCGAGTCCCGACCGGACTTGGCCGAGCCGCCGGCGGAGTCGCCCTCCACGATGTACAACTCGGACTTGGCCGGGTCCTTGGAGCGACAGTCGGCCAGCTTCCCGGGGAGCCCGCCGATATCGGTCGCCGACTTGCGGCGGACCATCTCGCGGGCCTTGCGGGCGGCGACGCGGGCCTGGCTCGAGGCGATGCCCTTGTTGACGATCACCCTGGCCTCGGCCGGGTTGGCCTCGAACCAGTGACCGACGTGCTCCGAGACCTGCCGCTGGATGAAGCCCTTGACCTCGGTGTTGCCCAGCTTCGTCTTGGTCTGACCCTCGAACTGGGGGTCGGAGATCTTGGCCGAGATCACCGCGGCGAGGCCCTCGCGGATGTCGTCACCCGTGAGGTTGGGGTCCTTCTCCTTGAGCAGCTTCTTGTCGCGGGCGTACTTGTTCACCAGTGAGGTCAGCGCGGCGCGGAAGCCCTCCTCGTGGGTGCCGCCCTCATGGGTGTTGATCGTGTTGGCGAAGGTGTGGACCGACTCCGAGTACCCGGAGTTCCACTGCATCGCGACCTCGACCTCGTGGCCCGTGCCCTTGCCCTCGAAGTAGAGGATCGTCTGGTGGATCGCCGTCTTGGACTTGTTGATCGCGGTGACGTAGTCCTTGAGGCCGTCCGGGTAGTGGAAGGTGCGCTTGCGCTCACGGACCTTGACCGGCTCGGCGGGCTCGGTGGTCTCGACGGCCCCCTCGACGAAGGCCTGCTCCGCGTCCACGGCGTGCTCGATGTCCGACCCCTCGTCGGAACCGGGCGCGGAGTCGGATCCGCGACCCTCGCTGTCCGCGATCGCGTCGAGCTCCGCTGCCTGTTCCGCCCGGGACCGTCGATCGGTCAGGGTGATGGTCAGGCCCTTGTTGAGGAACGCCATCTCCTGGAGGCGACGGGCCACCACGTCGAAGTCGTACTCGGTGGACTCGAAGATCGACCCGTCAGCCCAGAAGCGGACCCTGGTGCCGGTTCCCTCGGCGGGCCCGGCGTCGACGAGCTCCTCGGGGACGGCCATGTTGAAGTTCTGCTGCCACAGGCGTCCGTCCCGCTTGATCTGCACCTCGACCCGGGTCGACAGCGCGTTGACCACCGAGATGCCCACGCCGTGGAGACCACCGGAGACCGCGTAGGAGTCGGAGTCGAACTTGCCGCCCGCGTGCAGCTGGGTCATGACGACCTGCACGGTGGGCATGCCCTGCTCGTGCATCTCGACGGGGATGCCACGGCCGTCGTCGATCACCTCGACGCCGCCGTCCTCCAGTAAGGTCACCTTGACACCGGTCGCGTGGCCGGCCATTGCCTCGTCGATCGAGTTGTCCACCACCTCCCAGATCAGGTGGTGCAGACCGCGCGTCCCTGTGGAGCCGATGTACATACCCGGACGCAGCCGGACGGCCTCGAGTCCTTCGAGAACGGTGATCGATGACGCACCGTAGTCGTTCGTGCCCTTCTTGCTGGCCTTGCTCTTGGCGTCCGCCACGTGCGAACTCCTCGCGTCTCGGGGGTCTGGGACCGGCCCAGTCTACCTGCGACAACCCGCGCGCGGCCCCCGGGCTCGCCAGGACGGGCCCGATGGCCACCCGGGTGGCTCCGCCCCTCAGCCGTAGGTGTCCCGCGGCCCACGACCGGACACGTGCAACGGGCCCTTCCGCCAACTGGGTTTCTCGGGGCCCTCGATCTTGAGGCGACGCACGTGACCCGGTCCCATGGCCGCGGCGATCTTGCGGAGGATGTCGGCCGCCACGAGCCGGAGTTGGGTCGCCCACGCGGTGCTGGAGGCGCGGACGTACAGCACGCCCTCCTCGAGTCGCTCCGGGGTGGCGTGCGCGGACATGTCCTCGCCGACGATGCGGTCCCACTCCGCGAACAGCCGACCGGTGGTGACCTTGTCGTCCCAACCCCGTCTCTTGGCGACCTGGCCGACGAGTCGCCCGAGCGGCTGGGGATCCCAGGGGTCGGCACCCGACCCGGTCCAGCCACGTTTGCGCAGCCGCTTCCCGCCTCCCACCGGACCGGTCCGCCCGCGACCGACCTGTTTGCCATCCGCACGAGCCCGTGTGCGCGCCTCCTCGAGGGCCTGCCTCGCGATGTCATAACCGCGTTGTGGCGGGTCGGACGGTGTTATCGGATCCCTCCGCTGATCGTCGGTCACCTGTGGACCTCCCTGGTCGAGGGTGCGGTGTCGTCGTCTCCGTCGTTCTGGTCGTCGTCCATAACCTCGTCGTGACGTCCGGCGGCGCGGCGCGACACCGTGATGTCCGAGTGACGACCCGCGCCCTCCCCCGTCATCACCACGTCATGACGGACCCCCCGCAATCCGTCCGGGACGTCCTCGCCGACCGCCGCGGTCACCAAGACCTGTTCGACGCCGGTCGCCGCCGCCGCGAGGGCGGCACGGCGGTGGCGGTCGAGTTCGGCGAACACGTCGTCCAGGAGCAGGACGGGCTCGATGCCGTCCGCCCGGAAGAGTTCGAGCGATCCGAGGCGCAGGGCGAGGGCGAACGACCACGTCTCGCCGTGGCTGGCGAACCCCTTGGCGGGCTCGTCACCGAGCGACAGGACCACATCGTCCCGGTGAGGTCCGACGAGGGACATCCCCCGGTCGATCTCGTCCTGGCGTCTCCTCCCGAGCTCGGCGAGCAGGACAGCCTCGACGAGCTCGGGGTCGGCCAACTCGGACTCCTCCGGCGCGGCGCCGACCCGGAACCGGTACGCGAGATCGGCCGGACGGGACTCCGGCGCCAGACCGCGATAGGCATCGACGACCAGTGGTCGCAACTCCTCGAGCAGGAGGACGCGCCCCGCGACGATCCTCGCCCCGAGTTGGGCGAGACGACCGTCCCACACGTCGAGCGTGTCCAGGGCCGCCTCCGCCTCCTCCCCCCTCCCGCGCCGGAGAACGCCGGAGGCGGATTTGAGGAGGGCCGACCGCTGTCGGAGAACAGAGGAGTACTCGGCGAGGTCGCCCCCGTGGGCGGGCCGACGTTGGACCAGGAGCTCGTCGAGCAGTCTGCGACGCTCGGCCGGTTCCCCCCGGACCAGGGCCAGGTCCTCGGGTGCGAAGAGCACGGACTGCACCACCCCGAGGATGTCGCCGAGGCGGCGGCAGGGCGAGGTGTTGAGCCGCGCCCGGTTGGGCCGCCCCGAGTTGAGGGCCAGCTCCACGGTGAGTTCACGTCCGGCGTTGTGGGCGAGGGCGGCGATCATGGCCGTCTCCGCGCCCGTGCGGATCATCGGTGCCTCGGCTGCAACCCGGTGCGATCTCAGGGTGGCCAGCACCCCGACGGCCTCGAGGACGTTCGTCTTCCCGTGACCGTTGCGCCCCACCAGTGTGGTCACCCCGGGCTCCAGCTCCAGCTCGAGCAGAGGCCAGGATCGGAAATCCAGGAGCCTGAGGTGACGCAGGTGCATGCCGGGCGGCTTCGGGAGAGCCGGGTCAGCCCGGCAGGCGGACCGGCATGAGCAGGTAGGTGTGGTTCGAGTCGACGGGGGCGATCGCGCCGTCGGCGTCCGGGGAGGGCAGTTCCTCGGGAGCGGGACGCAGGACCGCGGGACGGCTGGCCTGGGTGAACCCGAACGCGACGCGCGCCGAGTGCATGCTGCCGAGCCCGTCCAACAGGTAACCGGGGTTGAACGCGATGGTCAGGGGCTCACCGAGGAAGTCGACGGGGAGGGTCTCCGAGGCCTGGGCCGCGTCATCCCCGCCCGCGGAGAGCGCCAACTCGCCGTCGGAGAACGTCATCCGGACCTGCACTCCCCGGTCCGCGACCAGCGCGACGCGCTTGATGGCCTGCACCAGCGCGTCGACCTGGACGACCGCCATCGAGGTGTGTTGGGTCGGCAGCAGCTGGCGGACCTTGGGGAACTCGGCGTCGAGGAGCCGCGTCGTGGTGCGCTGCCCGGAGACCAGCACGCCCATGATGCCGTCCGCCCCGACCTCCGAGCCCGCGCCCAGGCTGAGGTCGACACGCCCACCCTGCCCCGCCGACCGGGTCACGTCGGACAACGTCTTGGCCGGGATCAGGACCTCCACGGCCACGTCCTCGCGAGCGGGTTCCCACTCCAGATCGCGGATGGCCAGGCGGAACCGGTCGGTCGCGATGAGGGTGACCCGGGGTCCCTCGATCTCCATCCGGATGCCGGTGAGCATCGGGAGCGTGTCGTCCTTGCCGGCCGCCACGGCGACCTGGGCCACGGCCTCGGAGAACGCGTCGACCGCGGCCGATCCGGTCACCCCGGGCATCGCCGGCAGCTGCGGGTAGTCCTCGACCGGCATCGTGGGCAGGGTGAACTTGGCGGTGCCGCAGTTGATGTACATCTTCTGGGCGCTCACCGTGACCTCGACCGGACGGTCCGGGAGCGCGCGGGCGATGTCGGCTAACAACCGACCGGACACCAGGGTGCTCCCCGGCTCGGACACCTCGGCCGGGACGGAGACCTGCGCGGAGGTCTCGTAGTCGAAACCCGAGATGGTCAGACCGGAGTCCGCCTCGAGGAGAACCCCGCCGAGGATCGGGACCGACGGTCGAGACGGAAGGGTCCGCGCCACCCAGGCCACCGAATCGGCGAAGTCCTCGCGGGTGACGCGGAACGTCGGATCCGTGATCTCCATCGGTGACCTCTTTCTGGGCGGGGCGCGTACCGCCGGTATCTGGACGAGTGGTCTGTTCGCGGCTGCGGTCTCGGGCGTTCTCTGGCGTCCGACGGGGTCCGCCGGATCATCTCCATGAGAGTAACCGCTCCCGCCGACAGCGGGAACACGGAGTCCTGTAACCCGGTCAAGCAGGCTCGCCGTTCCACATACCTACTTCTTACAAGAACTCTCTAGAGAGATAAGTAGTAGTAGTAGGTCCTGTGAAATTGTGAGCCGACACCTGTCTACGCAGTTCAGGGTGCGATTGTGGCTGTGGACCGAATCGGCTCATCCTGTGACTTGCGAGCGGCGCGGGTGGAATCACAGATTTCGGTCCACCGTCTGTCCACCGTCGGTCCACAGGAACCCACAGAGTTGTCCACAGGTGTGAAGGGTGTGGCACATGTTGTGAGGGGGGTCACATTTACATGTCGGAACGGTCACACGACTCCGACTCTCGAGAACCGGGGGTGGTCCGTGGGGCGGGCGTGTGCGGCGCCGGGCCACTCGGGGGGCGGCCCGACGAGGGCATGGACGAAGGCATCGGCGAGCGCACGGAGGAGCCGCCGCAGGAGCAGCAGAGGGATCGCGTGGGTGTGCGGCCGGGGGGACGGGTCGGAGAGCCGTCAGAGAGACCGCGAGCGTTCCTTGATCCGGGCGGTGAGCTCCTGGATCTGGTCGTACATGCGCCGGTCGTCCTTGATCTCCTTGAGGATCTTCCGCTGGGCGTACATGACCGTGGTGTGGTCCTTGCCGCCGAAGGTGACGCCGATCTTGGGTAGCGAGAGGTCCGTGAGCTCTCGACAGAGGTACATCGCGATCTGGCGGGCGCGGGAGAGAGACCGGGTCTTCGACGTCCCGCAGAGCTCGTCGATGCTGGTGGAGAAGAACTCCGCGGTCACCGCCATGATCGTCGCGGCCGAGATCTGGAGGGAATCGTCGTCCGAGACCACGTCGCGCAGGACCACCTCGGCCAACGGGACGTCGATCTCGTGTCCGTTGAGGGAGGCGAACGCGACGACCCTGATCAGCGCACCCTCGAGCTCGCGGATGTTGCGCTGCACGCGTGTGGCGATCAGCTCCAGGACATCGCGGGGGACCACGTAGTTCTCCGACTTGGCCTTCTTGTCGATGATCGCGATTCGCGTCTCGAGCTCGGGCGGCTGGATGTCCGTGATGAGACCCCACTCGAAGCGGGTACGCAGCCTGTCCTCGAGGGGCTGGAGCTGCTTGGGGGGCCGATCGGAGGAGATGACGATCTGCTTCTGGGCGTTGTGGATCGTGTTGAAGGTGTGGAAGAACTCCTCCTGCACCTGCTCCTTGCCGATGAGGAACTGGATGTCGTCGACCAGGAGAATGTCGGCCTCGCGGTACCGCTTCTTGAACATGTTCTGGCGGCCGTCGCGGACGGAGTTGATGAAGTCGTTGGTGAACTCCTCGGTCGAGACGTACTTGACCTTCTGTTCGGAGTACATCCTCAGGGAGTAGTGCCCGATCGCGTGGAGCAGGTGTGTCTTGCCGAGCCCCGACTCGCCCCAGATGAACAGCGGGTTGTAGGCGCGCGCCGGGGCCTCCGCGACTGCGAGCGCCGCCGCTCGGGCGAACCGGTTGGAGTTCCCCTGGACGAACGCGCTGAACGTGTACCGCTCGTTGAGTCCAGGCGCGGTCGCCGCCGACAGGGCCTCGTCGCGGTCGCTGCCGTGCAGCAGTCGTTCGGCCGCGATCTGCTCCTCGGTCATGCGGACCGGGCGCGAGGTGGCCGGTGGATGGGAGGCCTCCGGCTCGGGTCGGTGTATCTCGTCGACGTCGATCCGGGGATCGTCGGCATCGGAGTGGTGGTGCCGGCCGGCGAGGGAGGTGTCGACCTTGACCGCCAGATCGACGGGCTCCCCGAGTTGGGAACTGAGCGCGCGGGTGATCGGCCCGCGCAGGATCGACTCGATGTTGTCCCGGGCGAACGCGGACGGCGCGGCGAGCATCGCGAACCCGTTGACCACGGCGATCGGTTGGACGAGGCGCAACCAGGCCTGCTGCTGGCGGGACAACGCGGGATTGTCATCGCTGGCCAGAGACGGGTCGGTCAGCTTGTCGAGGACCGCGCTCCACACGTGTTCGAGGTCAGGAGACACGGTGGGCGGTCTCCTCTCGTCGGTGTGAAGTGGTTCCGGGTGGCCGACCCTCTCGGCCCGGCCGGGCACCACACTCTATCCACAGGCTCCGACCCAGGTCCAACGCGGTATCCACATGGTTGTCCACAGCTGTGGAAGATAGACCGGCCCCGCGGTGGCGGGTTCGGTCTCCAGTGCGTGAGGGTGGGTCTGCTGCGTCGTGATTACGTTAGGCGGCCCGGGTGGGGCTCGATGATGAATGACCGTAACAACACCGTGAACTCGTGGGCAACCCTCAAGATCAACTGGAGGGCGGATGTCAAGCATCCGGCGCCCCGGCGTGTTGCCGTGGCCTGCAGGGTGGTACCGATGGTGCGGATGTGATTACACGGTTTGGTGGCGAGGCCATCGTGCGCGTAATCTTGAGCAGTCTGTCGCGCGCCCGTGAGGCGTGCGGCGCGTCGTGGTACCGCCCGTCAGTGGTGTTTCGACGACATCAGGAACTCGATCGGGCGCACGAGTGGCGCCTACTTCACGTGAGGAGCCAATCATGGCCAAGGGCAAGCGGACTTACCAGCCGAACAACCGTCGTCGTGCCAAGGTGCACGGCTTCCGTCTCCGGATGCGCACGCGCGCCGGACGCGGCATCGTCGGCGCTCGCCGCCGTAAGGGCCGCGCCTCGTTGACGGCCTGATCCGGGCCGGGGTGGCGGGTGCTTCCCAGGACCCACCGGCTCCACCGTTCCGCTGACTTCGCGGCGGTGGTGCGGAGGGGTGCGAGGAAGGGCCGCCGGACGATGGTCGTACACGCCCACGTGGACTCTTCGGACGTCCGCGTGGGCGGTCCTCGTTTCGGCCTGGTCGTCAGCAAAGCCGTCGGTGACTCGGTGACCCGCCACCGTGTCAGCCGGCGGCTTCGTCATATCGCCGCCGAGTTGCTGGCGGAGCTCGATCCCGATCTCCTGATCGTGGTCAGGGCCAATCCGGCCTCTGCGGCGGCCTCCCATGACGATCTGGTCCGCGATATGCGTTCCGGTCTGTCCTCCGCGGTGCCGCGTGCTCGTGAGGAGCGGTCATGACCGAGGGCCGCCACGGCCCCGTGGCCCGGGTCCTTCTGTGGATGCTCGACTTCTACCAGAAGGGGATCTCGCCCCTGACCCCACCGAGCTGTCGGTTCGAACCCACCTGCAGCAGTTACGCGGTCGAGGCCGTTCGAGTGCACGGCGCCTGGTACGGGACGTGGCTCTCGGTGTGGCGGTTGTTGAGGTGTGGTCCCTGGACTCCCGGCGGGTGGGATCCGGTCCCGGAATCCCGTTCCTCCGAGCCCCGCGCCCCCGACGATCCCGCGGATCATCCCCACGAGCATCCCGACAACTCCGAACGAAGCTAGGACTCCACCACCGATGTCGTTCATCACCGACCCTCTGGTCTACTACCCGATCTCCGGGATCCTCTGGTTCTGGCACAAGATCTTCGCGTTCCTCGGGGGCTTTCTTCCCTGGGTGGAGTCACCCGACTCCAACGGCGCCATCTGGGCGCTCTCCGTGATCTTCCTCGTGGTCACCCTCCGCATCCTGCTGTTCTGGCCGGCGGCCAAGCAGATCCGCTTCTCGCGGAAGATGCAGGAGATGCAGCCGCGGATGAAGGAGCTGCAGAAGCGGTACAAGAACGATCGCGAGAAGCTCGCCACCGAGACGCGCAAGCTCCAGAAGTCCGAGGGGTTCAATCCGGTCCTCGGTTGTCTGCCGATGTTCATCCAGATCCCCGTCTTCCTGGGTCTGTTCCATGTGCTCCGGTCCTTCAACCGGATGGGCAACAACTTCGGTGCGCTCGGTATGAGCGCGGAGGAGACGCGGAACACCGGCAACTACGTCTTCAACGCGGACGAGGTCCAGAGCTTCCTGGACGCGCGGCTGTTCGGCGCTCCCCTGTCGTCGTTCATCTCCCAGCCGATCGAGCAGTTCCAGGCGTTCGTCGACCCCGGGGCGGCACTGGACTTCGAGCGCTGGAACATCATCATCGTGGCCATCCCGCTGATGATCGTCTCGGCGGTCACCACGCACCTCAACGCCAGGATCTCGCTGTCCCGCCAGTCGCCTGAGGCCGCAGCCAACCCGCAGGCCAAGATCATGAACCAGTTGATGCTGTGGGCCTTCCCCATCGGCATCCTGGTCACCGGCGCGTTCTGGCCGATGGCGATCCTCGTCTACATGGTCACCAACAACCTGTGGACCCTCGGCCAGCAGTACTACCTCTTCGAGAAGATGGCCAAGGAGGACGACGTGGCCGCCCTCAAGCGCCGTGAGGAGCAGAAGTCCCTCGCCCCGAGGGTCGGCGTGAAGCCCGTCAACCCCAAGAGGGGCCGGGGTGCCCCGACAGGTACCGCCGTGGCCTCCCAGGAGACGGTGGCCGGTGTGACGTCGGATGACGACGACGACCCGGACGCCGCCCCGGCGGTCGCTCCCGCGCCCTCTCCGGGCGCGGCTCCTCGGCCGGGTCAGAGACCTCAGCAGCCGGGCGGTCAACGGACGCGCCCCGCACAGAAGAGCGGCGGGGGAAGCGGTAAGGGCAAGAAGAAGAAGCGTAAACGCTGACCGCAGGTCAGTCAGACCACCGACAAGGTCCCCGATGCCCCGGCATCGGGGACCTTGTCCCATACTTGGGGTGAGTACTCGCCGGCCAGGACGGGCGCGGCGATCGGCGGCGATGACGGAGGCAGATCCATGTCGAAGAAGAACATCGAGGTGTCGGAGGAGCGTCTTGTCGAGGAGGGCGAGGTGGCCGGTGACTACCTCGAGCAGCTCTTGGACATCCTGGACTTCGACGGGGACATAGATCTGGATGTCGAGGGCGATCGTGCGATCGTCAGCATCGACGGGAGCGAGGATCTGGATCGCCTCGTGGGTTCCGACGGTGCGGTTCTCGACGCCGTGCAGGAACTGACCCGGTTGGCCGTTCAGCAGGAGCTGGGAGATCGCAGCCGGTTGATGTTGGACATCTCCGGGTGGCGCGCTGCCAAACGCGAGGCGTTGACCGAGGCCGGTCGGGTGGCCGCACTGCGGGTGCTCGAGTCCGGCGAACCCGAGGAGCTCGAGCCGATGACCCCGTTCGAGCGGAAGGTCATCCACGATGCGATAGCGGAGATCGAGGGAGTGTCCTCGGACTCGACCGGGGCCGAGCCGAATCGGCGGGTCGTGGTCCTGCCGACCTGACCGAGCTGCCGGACTGACCGAGCCGGTTCGAGTGCCGGACAGCGAGACTAACGGGGGCGCGGGCTTGGAGCCCGCGCCCCCGGCGTCATGTAGGGGTTGAGCGTGGTGCGGACACGGCTACTTACATCGATGTTATTCGGGGGATGTTTCACGTGAAACCAGAGGCGATTCGCGCCGGAAGAGGACGACGGTGACATGAACGAGGACACAGGGCACGAAACGACACGTGACGAGGTCGATGCGTCCACAAGCGATGACGCCCGGGACGATACGAGTGAGACGTCAATGGTCGAGACTCCCCCGGAACCTCCCGCCGGCGCGGCTTCAGTGTTGGGCGACCGTCTCCCCCTCGCGGTCAGGTACGTGGAGATCC
The DNA here is from genome assembly GCF_014145155.1 of Dietzia sp. B19. Classification (NCBI taxonomy): domain Bacteria; kingdom Bacillati; phylum Actinomycetota; class Actinomycetes; order Mycobacteriales; family Dietziaceae; genus Dietzia; species Dietzia sp. B19. The sequence continues at coordinate 15,411 of NZ_JAALED010000064.1, forward strand.
TCGCGACCGCCGGTCTGGAGCGGGGGCTGATGGGACCACGCGAGCGCCCGCGGCTGTGGGACCGACATGTACTCAACAGTGCGGCGGCCGCCGTCGGGTTCATGGAGAACGAGTCGGTGGTCGACATCGGCAGCGGCGCCGGCCTACCGGGCATCCCGCTCGCGCTTGCCCGACCCGATCTCCGCATCACTCTGGTCGAGCCCCTCCTCCGTCGGTCGACCTTTCTGCTCGAGGTGGTCGACCAACTGGGACTGGATGTTCGTGTGGTGCGCGGTCGTGCCGAGGAGAAGGGCGTGATCGCAGACGCCGGCGGTGCTGACGTGGTGACGTCGCGGGCCGTCGCTCCGCTCTCGCGGCTCGCCGGATGGTCTGCGCCGTTGCTCAGACCGGGTGGTCGGATGGTGGCGCTGAAGGGTGCCTCCGCCGCGGACGAGATCGAACGAGACGAGCGGGCCCTCCGGAAACTGGGCTTTGATGGTGCGCGCGTCGAGGTCGTGTCCGCGCCGGATGCGGAGGAGACGAGGCTCGTCATTGCGACGCTCGCGACTAGAGTGGGTAGCCGTGGCTCCCGCTCTCGCGCACGCGGTTCACGGCATCGGTGATGTCCGTCGGAATCGCAGCGGGCGATGTCGGTTTCACGTGAAACACTGGCGGCAGGGGCATCGGGACGATGCGCTGAGTTGCTCTGACAGGTAGTTGAAAGGTGACGGATGTCCGAAGACGAGACCCCGATCTTCGCGGCCGCACGGCAGGCGAACGAGGTACTCCACGGCGACGCCCCCGCGTTGCCGAGGCCCCCGCATCCGCGGATCATCACCATCGCCAATCAGAAGGGTGGGGTGGGTAAGACCACCTCGACGGTCAATCTTGCGGCGTCTCTCGCCCTCGGTGGTCTCGGTGTCCTGGTGATCGACATGGACCCGCAGGGCAACGCCAGCACCGCGCTCGGAGTGGATCACCGGGAGGGAACCCCGTCGAGCTACGAGCTCCTCATGTGGGAACACGCCCTGGAAGACCTCATGCAGAGCAGTCCCCATGCCGAGCGTCTGTTCTGTATCCCGGCGACGATCGATCTCGCGGGATCCGAGATCGAATTGGTGGGCCTCGACCACCGGGAGCATCGGCTCGCCGAGGTGCTCAACAGCGAGGACCTCGTGTCGTTGGGCATTGACTATGTCCTGATCGACTGTCCCCCCTCGTTGGGACTGCTCACGGTGAACGCGATGGTGGCGGCGAGTGAGGTGCTGATCCCTATCCAGTGCGAGTACTACGCGCTCGAAGGGGTCGGCCAGTTGCTGCGCAATGTCGAGTTGATCCAGCAGCACCTCAACCGGTCGTTGGAGATCTCCACCATCATGTTGACGATGTACGACGGACGGACCAAGCTCGCAGAGCAGGTCGCCGGCGAGGTCCGTACCCACTTCGGTGACACGGTGCTCCGTACCGTCATCCCGAGGAGCGTCAAGGTGTCGGAGGCTCCCGGGTACGGGATGACCATCCTCCAGTACGACGCCGGATCCCGCGGCGCTCTCGCGTACCTGGACGCGGCGAAGGAGCTCAACAGCCGCGCGGATCGTCTGCACTCACACGTGGAGGACGGCCGCGTGTCCACCGGCACGGAGGAGAGTCGATGAGTCAGCAACGCAGGGGTGGTCTCGGCCGGGGGCTCGCCGCCCTGATCCCCACGGGGCCGGACGAGGGTCCACGTCTGGGCAGTGATGCAGCCGACGTGATCCTGGGTCCGAGGGGCGGTGGTCCGCGGACCACTCCCCCCAGGCCGAGGTCCAGCGGTCCGGGGATGTCGGCAGCGAGCAACGTCTCCGTCGACGACGCCGATCGGGCACCCCGTCCGGACGGTGCGAGGGACGACGATGTTTCACGTGAAACCGACGACCTCGTGGATCCCGGCGCGGTGTATCGCGAGATCCCTCCGTCGGCGATCGAGCCGAACCCGAAACAGCCCCGAACCCATTTCGACGAAGAGGCGCTGGCCGAGCTGGCTCACTCCGTCAAAGAGTTCGGGCTCCTCCAGCCGATCGTCGTCCGTGAGATCGCGGCCGGCCGATATCAGCTCATCATGGGCGAGCGACGCTGGCGCGCGAGCCAACGGGCCGAGCTCCCGACGGTCCCGGCGATCGTGCGGCAGACCGACGACGAGGATCTCCTCCGGGACGCGCTTCTCGAGAACATCCATCGGGTCCAGCTCAATCCCCTCGAGGAGGCGGCGGCGTACCAACAGCTCCTTGAGGAGTTCGACGTGACGCAGGCCGAGCTCGCGACCCGGATCGGTCGGTCGCGTCCGGCCATCACCAACAGCATCCGTCTGCTCCAGTTGCCGACCGCTGTCCAGCGCCGAGTGGCGGCCGGTGTGCTGTCCGCCGGCCATGCCCGAGCACTGCTGGGCCTCGAGGCCGGGGCGCCCGCCCAGGACGAGCTCGCAGCGCGAATCGTGGCGGAGGGCCTGTCGGTCCGGGCCACGGAGGAGATCGTCACACTGTTGAACCGGGAGGGCGACGGTACGGCGTCGAGGCCCTCCCCCGCGCCACAGGGTCGCCGACGGGATCCTGAGTTGGAGGCGGTGGCGGGTCGACTGTCCGATCGCTTCGAGACGTCGGTGTCGGTCACCATGGGGCGGCGAAAGGGGCGCATCACGATCGACGTGGGCGACGCCGATGACCTGAACCGGGTCCTGACGCTACTCGAGGGCGGGACGCCCGGATCGCCGCGATGAACTCGATCCGGCCGCTCGACCTCTCCGCCGTGGACCAGCTCGGGCCCCGGGCTCGCAAATGTGTGTACTGGCAGACTGACGGGCAGGTCGGCCAGGACGAGCCGGGGGATCCCGAGTTCGAGAAGGAGGCGTGGATCTCCCACGTGTCCCTGGAATGGGGTGTGTGTGGTCAGATAGCCAGCTATGGTGACCGCTCGACCGGGGCGGCGTTCTACGCGCCCCCCGGGATGGTGCCGCGTGCGGCCTGCTTCCCGACCTCCCCGGTGGGCTCGGACGCCATCCTCCTGGCGGGGTTGAGCATCGAGCACGGGGCGCCCGGCGGTGCGCTGACCTCGCTCCTCGATGCGGTGGTGGTGGATCTGCGCCGACGCGGAATCAAGGCGATTGAGGCCTTCGGGGTGACGTCCGGGGACACCGGGGACGTACTGTCACGTGACACGTGTGGTTCGGAGTCGTGCATCGCTCCGACCGGCTTCCTCGTGGAGCACGGGTTCACCGTCGTGGCCGAGCACGAGACCCATCCGAGACTCCGACTCGATATCGAGAGTGAGCATCTCTGGAAGGCCGACGTCGAGAGGGCGCTCGATCAGCTCTTCGCGGAGCGGGGATTCGCCACCAGGAGGCTGGGGGTGTTGTCCGGGGCGACCGCCCGGCACACGGTGGACCCGCGGGCGGGACGTCAGTCCCGCTGACGCTGTTCGTAGTCGATCAGCTCGTTGACGGACATCGACCCGGTGGGGTGATCGTCCTCGTCGAGTAGGTAGAGGCGCTTCACCCCCACGAGGATGGAGTCGATGATGGTGTCCTGTGCGGTGCGGTCCCCGAGGATGGAGAGATCGCGGGGATTGTAGGCGTACCCCAGGACGATCTGGATGGACGGCATCCGGGTCATCCGGAGAAGGGGCCAGCTCCGCCCGTGGGTGCGACAGTCGCGGAGACTGGTGCGACTGACGATCTCGCGCTGGATGAACCCGGACAGCGCCTCCCCGAGCATCGACTCGGCACCCAGGGAGTTGCCGAAGTAGAAGGTGGCGACACCGTTGCCCACCGGGTTGGGATGCCGGTCCAGGCGGAGCGAGATCATGAGATCGGCGTTGAAGGCGTTCGCGATCTCGGCGCGCTCGGGGTCGGTCGGGATCATCGCCTCCGGCCGGGAGAGGAAGACCTCGACCCCCGCCTGGTTCATCCGCTCGGACAACCGCCGGGTGATGTCCCAGAGCAGCTCGGCATCGGTGATGGTTCCGTGCGGGGTGTCCATGCGGATCGGGTTCTCCGAACCGCTGGGGCCGGGGTCCAGGACGATCCGCTTGCCGGCGAGCATCGGGCCGGAGGTCCGCGCCCGCTCGCGCTCGACCAGCGAGGAGACGTCCCCACCCTTGAACAGGGTGGAGAACCTGTTCAGGGTGTCCAGGGTCTCGGCTCCCACGACGCCGTCCGCGGGCAGGCCGCAGTCCCGCTGGAAGTCCGTCGCCGCGGCATGGGTGAGGGGACCGAAGGTGCCGTCGACCAGTCCCGCGTAGAAACCGAGTTCCCCGAGCCGACGCTGGAACTGCGCCACGTCGTCCCCCGCCATGGGCCTGGAGACGATGTAGCTGAGATCGCGGGTCCCGAGGACGTGGGTGGCGTCATGGAGCGCCGCCTGGGTCGACGGACCCACGATGCCGTCCGAGATGAGCCCACGGGCCTGCTGGAAGGCCAGGACGGCCGTCTCCAGGTCGGCGTCGAACACGGCGTCGGTCCGGGCCAGGATCGATCCGGTCTGGGGTTCGGTGACCCCGACGGACTCGATGTTGTGCAACAGGCCCATTCCCGCGAGGGTCGCCCGGATCGAGGCCACCTCGGGCCCACGGTCACCGCGTCGCCACGCCATGGTTCTCCTCCGCTCCACTCGACTGGGTACCCGGATGAACTTACCGCCTCCGGCGCGGACGTGCCCGGAGCGCACCCGAGTGGGCGGGGCGTCTAGAGGACGTCCCCGAGCTCGGTGCGCAGCGCCGACTTGGACTTCGCTCCGGTGATGCGCTTGACCGGCTTGCCCTCGGAGAACAGCAGCATCGCCGGGATGGCGGTGATCTGGTACTCGGCGGCGAGCTCCTGGTTGGCCTCCACGTCGACCTTGGCGACCGTGAGCTTGTCGGACTCGGCTCCGGCGAGCTCGTCCAGGACCGGCGCCATCATGGTGCAGGGGCGGCACCACGTGGCCCAGAAGTCCACCAGGACGGGCTTCGACCCGCTGGCGGCGAGCACGGCCTCGGCGAAGTCGTCCTCGGTCACGTCGATGATGTTAGGGGTGTTCACGGCCATTGTGGTGGGTCCTTTCGGGGTGGGGGTGTGGGCGTCCCGGGTGTCCCGCCCGCGCGGATCGGGTCCGCCCGGTGGGGGTCAGGCCTGCTCGGCGAGCCAACGCTCGGAATCGATCGAGGCGGCGCACCCCGAACCGGCGGCCGTGATGGCCTGCCGGTAGCGGTGGTCCACCAGGTCGCCGCAGGCGAAGACCCCCGGGATCGAGGTCGCGGTGGTCTGGCCGGTGAGGACGTACCCGTCCTCGTCGACCTCCACCTGGTCCCGGACCAATTCGGAGCGCGGGTCGTGACCGATCGCCACGAACATCGCGGCCGTCTCGAGCTCGCTCGTCTCACCGGTGACCGTGTTGCGCAGCTTGAGGCGCTCGACCGATCCACTGGCACCCGAGAGCACCTCGTCGACCGTGGTGTTGAGGACGAACGAGATCTTCTCGTTCTCCTTGGCCCGTTCGAGCATGATCTTGGAGGCGCGGAACTCCTCCCGCCGGTGCACGATGGTCACCGAGGAACCGAACTTGGTGAGGAAGGTGGCCTCCTCCATGGCGGAGTCGCCGCCGCCCACCACGACGATCGGCTTGTCCCGGAAGAAGAATCCGTCGCAGGTGGCGCAGGAACTCACGCCACGGCCGAGGTACTCCTGCTCGCCGGGGACGCCGAGGTAGCGTGCGGCGGTGCCCATGGCGAGGATCACGGCGCGGGCGCGGTGCTCCTCCTCCCCCACGCGGACGATCTTGACCTCGCCGGCCAGGTCCATCGAGGTGACGTCCTCCATGCGGAGGTCGGCGCCGAAGCGCTCGGCCTGCTCCCGCATCTGCATCATCAGGTCTGGGCCCATCATCCCCTCGGCGAAGCCCGGGAAGTTCTCGACCTCCGTGGTGGTCATGAGCGCACCGCCGAACTGCGAACCCTCGAACACCACCGGCTTGAGCTCGGCCCGAGCGGAGTAGATGGCGGCGGTGTACCCGGCCGGGCCGGATCCGACGATGATGACGTCGTGGAGGGTGTCGCTCATGGGTTCTTCGGACTCCTTGGCGGGTGGGGAACGTGGGCCGGGACGATCTGCGGATCCACACGATCTGCGGAACCACTATGCCGATCGATGGATCTACTAAGGCGACAACACCCGGCGGGTCGGTGTTGTTCCCTCAGTCGGTGAGGGTGACCCCCGCGAGCAGCACGCTGAGCGTGGCCCGCCCGCGCGAACACCGGCTCTTGATGGTGCCGGGGCGGGCGTTGAGCAGGTGGCACGCCTCGGCCACCGTGCAGCGCAGCATGTCGACGACGACGACCGCGTCCCGCTGGTCGGTGGGCAGCTCCGCCAGGGCCTCGGCGACGATGATCGCGTAGGCGGGGTCCTGGTAGAAGTGGTCCCGCAGCGAGATCTCCTCGTGCAGTCTGGGAGTGAGCTCGGAGTGGGTGCGCAGGCGTTGTGACCGCATCTTGTCCAGGCAGGCGTTGACCACGATGCGGTAGAGCCAACCCTGGACGGGGCAGGCGTGGCGGAAGGAGTCGGCCTTCCGGTACGCCGAGATGAGGGCGTCCTGGAGCGCCTCGGCGGCGTCCTCACGGTTGAAGGAGGTCCGTATGGCCAGCCGCCACAGGTAGTCGTAGTGGCGCCGGACGAGGGCGGAGAACGCGTCCGGGTCGCCGGCGATGTGCGCGTCGAGCAGCTCGACGTCCGAGAGCGCGGACCCGGCCGTGAGGCGCGACCCGGCGGTGAGCGGGGAGCGTCCCGTGACCGTGGAGAGATCGTCGACGGCGCTGGTGTTCACGGCGGTGACGTTAACGCGGCGGGGACCGCCGTGGGGCTGTCACCTCGGGCCCGGGAGCGGGCAGCCGGCTCGACCTCGCTCGCGACCTCGCTCGCGACGTCGCTCTCGTCGTCGATGCGGCCGGGAGGGCTCGGCCGTGGCCGGGCCGGATCACCGGGTGAGAAGGATCTCGCTGATCGACGCCGCGTACGACTCGGGGCCGGAGGTACCGAGCCGGGTGAACCACACGATCAGGTACCGGGACTCCTCGGGCTCGTCGATCGTCACGGTCCCCGAGCCGTCCCGGATCGTCCCCTCGCCGAGCAGGGTGGTGTCCTCGAGAGAGTCCGGGGACGCACTGTCGGCGACCCGGACCTCGAAGCGCACACCGTCGTCGTCCGAGTGGACCACCACGCGCCGGGTCTCCTGCTCGCCGTCGAGGGTCAACAGGAGGCCCACCCCGGGCTTGTACGCGGCCCCGCCGTCGCCGAGCTGGTTGCGGTAGGTGTCGGTGGACCACGAGGTCGACCTGTCACCGTCCGCGACGTTCGGGGCGCTCGAGGAGTTCTCTGCGACCCCCGCCGACCCGACGGGCTGCCACGAGGTGACGTCCGAGACCGTGACGGGCGTGGACGGTGCCTCACGGGTGGGCTCGGTCTCCCCCGGGCCCGACTCGTCCGATGCGGGCTCGGTGGTCGCGGCGGACCTGCTGGCCTGCGCGGCCCGTTCGATCGCGTCGAGTTGCTGGGACAGGGGGGTCTCGTCGCCGCCACCGGCCAGCGCCCCGAGTAGCCACGCGGACAACAGCGCGATCACCACGACGGCCGCCGCGCTGGTGCCGGCCATGATCTGCCAGCGACGTTTCTGGGTGGCCTCGTCCGGCTGTGGGTAGGCCTCGTCGATTCGGTCCGCGTCGTATCGGTCTGCGCCATACCGGTCCGTATCGAGCCCACCGTGGGACTGCCGGTCCGGACCGACGCCGCGTACCGCGTCCCCCGTCCCGTCCCCCGCCCGGTCGCGCGGACCGGCCACGGGGTCACCGTGTCCGGGTGCTGCCGGAACGGCGTGTCCCCTCGAGGACGCGACGCGGACCGGCCCG
>NZ_JAALED010000564.1:0-1414 GCF_014145155.1 Dietzia sp. B19
CGTCCGCCCCGCCCGGGAGGCCCGCCGCCCGGGCGGGGCGGGCGGTGCCCGACTGGTAACTTGGATGGCCGGGCGCGGCACGTCAGACCCCGCGGCGATATCGACGGTGAAGGTGCGTCGTCGGCATCGCCGGGAGGTGCCCCGGACGGTGTCCGCCGCGCGATCAGCACCGACGATTCCCTCTTGGAGGACCGCACATGTCCGGTAACCCCGACTTCGACCTGTACCAGCCCGCGGAGGAGCACGAGGAGCTCCGCGCGGCGATCCGTGCCCTCTCCGAGAAGGAGATCGAGCCGCACGCCGCGGACGTCGACGAGAACGAGCGGTTCCCGCAGGAGGCGCTCGACGCGCTCAACGCCTCGGGCTTCAATGCGGTCCACGTGCCGGAGGAGTACGGCGGGCAGGGCGCGGACTCTGTCGCGGCGTGCATCGTCATCGAGGAGGTCGCCCGCGTGTGCGGTTCGTCCTCGCTGATCCCGGCCGTGAACAAGCTCGGCACGATGGGCCTGATCCTGGCCGGAGGTGAGGACCTCAAGCAGCAGGTCCTGCCCGGGATCGCCGAGGGCGCGATGGCCTCGTACGCCCTGTCGGAGCGCGAGGCCGGGTCCGACGCCGCGGCCATGCGCACCCGCGCCCGCCAGGACGGCGACGACTGGATCCTCAACGGCGGCAAGGCGTGGATCACCAACGGCGGCAAGTCCACCTGGTACACCGTCATGGCCGTGACGGACCCCGAGAAGGGCGCCGGCGGCATCTCCGCGTTCATGGTGCACGCCGACGACGAGGGCTTCGGCGTCTCGAAGACCGAGAAGAAGCTGGGCATCAAGGGTTCGCCCACAGCGGAGCTGTACTTCGAGAACGTCCGCATCCCGGGTGATCGGATCATCGGCGAGCCGGGCACCGGCTTCAAGACCGCGCTGCAGACCCTGGACCACACCCGCCCGACCATCGGCGCCCAGGCCGTGGGCCTCGCCCAGGGTGCGCTCGACGCGGCGATCGCCTACACCAAGGAGCGCAAGCAGTTCGGCAAGGCGATCTCGGACTTCCAGAACACCCAGTTCATGCTCGCCGACATGGCGATGAAGGTCCAGGCCTCCCGTCTCATGGTGTACACGGCCGCCGCCAACGCCGAGCGCGGCAGCGCGCCGGGTGGGCAGAAGCTGGGCTTCATGGCCGCGGCGTCCAAGACGTTCGCCTCGGACGTCGCGATGGAGGTCACCACCAACGCCGTGCAGCTCTTCGGCGGCGCGGGCTACACCCGCGACTTCCCGGTCGAGCGCATGATGCGCGACGCCAAGATCACCCAGATCTACGAGGGCACCAACCAGATCAACCGCATGGTCATGGCGCGTCAGCTCCTGGGCTGATCCTCCGGGCACCGGCCCGCCGACCTGCACACGAGAGCCGCCACTTC
>NZ_JAALED010000565.1:0-1276 GCF_014145155.1 Dietzia sp. B19
TGGAGTGTTCCCGCTAAAGTGGCCACTGCAATTAAGCGGCGAGTTCGTATATGTCTCTGAATCCTAGTTCATACTCGGCTGGTGTCAAATATCCCAGTGTGGAATGTCGTCGTGCCCTGTTGTAGTACTCCTCGATCCAGGTGAATGTGCTCTTTGTGAGTGCTTTCAGGGTGGGCCATGGGCGCGTGTGAATGAGTTCCTTTTTGTAGCTCGCGAAGAATGATTCTGCGACCGCATTGTCGAAACAAATTCCAGTGCGCCCCAACGATCGTCGGATATTGTTTTTCGTGCAGTACTTGTCGAAGTCAGCGGACGTGTATTGAGTTCCGCGATCGCTGTGAAATATTACTTTTCCGGGTGGTCGACGACGAGCGATGGCCATGTCCAGTGCGTCGGTGACCAGCTCGGTGCGCATATGGTCGGCCACGGCCCATCCGACGACCATCCGGGAGTGCAGATCGATGACGGTGGCCAAGTACGCCCAGCCATTCCAGGTCCGCACGTAAGTAATATCGCCGCACCACTTGGTGTTCGCCTCGGCCGCCGTGAAGTCACGGCCGACGAGGTCAGGTGCAGGAACGGGGCGCTCTCCGGCGACGGTGGTGCGCTTCCACGCCTTCGGGTGGCGGCCTTCCAGGCCTGCGGTTTTCATGAGCCGCCACACCCGCTTGTGCGAGACCCGATGGCCGCCGGCGGCGAGCTCTGCGCGCATACGACGAACGCCAGGGCGGCCGTTGAGACGCTCGTAGAGGCACTCGATCAGCGTGGTCAGTTCGTCGTCCCGCAGGTCTCGAGCTGAGCGGGATTTGCCACGCCATTTGTAATAGCCAGAAGTCGATACGTCGAGTTGAGCACACATGAACGTGACCGGATAGGAATCGGATTCAGCCCAGTCCGCGATAGCCGCGAATTTCACCGCGGGTCTTTCGCGAACCAGGTCGCTACTTTTTTTGCGAACTCCGCCTCCATCCGGGCGTGTTTCACTTCTTCGCGGAGACGCTCGAGTTCCGCCCGCTCGTCCTCATTCAACGGGCGGTCAGACTCGCCGTTTCCCTCGTCTCGGGACTTCTTCACCCATTTCCCCAACGTCATCTCGTGAACGCCGATACTGCGTGCAACCTCGGCGATCGCACGACCATCATCGATAACCAAACTTACCGCGTTGGCCTTGTACTCGGGAGTGAAGCTCCGACGAGTCGATCCCATAATCTGCTCCCTCTATCTCGGGGGAACTCTCCGCTCATCTCCGCGTGTCCACCAGAACGGGAACGGTCCA
>NZ_JAALED010000065.1:0-6159 GCF_014145155.1 Dietzia sp. B19
CGAGGTCGACCTCGAGGCGGGCGTCCGAGCGGCCCGGGCGTTCGGTTCCCCGGTCCCGGCCTGAGCGCGTCGAGGAGCAAGAAGTGCTGGTAAGGATAGGCTTTCGACGCTTGCGACTCCGCGCGCCGACTCCTAGCGTGGACACATGGACACCCCTCGCTCCACCCGCCACGACGCCGTCGAACCGCACGACGCCTCGGTCGGCGACAGACTCAACTGGCTTCGTGCCGCCGTCCTCGGGGCGAACGACGGCCTGCTCTCGACCGCCGGGCTCGTGATGGGCGTCGCTGCGGCCACCACCGACCGATCCGCCCTGATGGTCGCGGGGATCGCCGGCTTGTCCGCCGGCGCGTTCTCGATGGCCGTCGGCGAATACGTGTCGGTGAGCACCCAGCGGGATACGGAACGTGCGCTCATCTCCAAGGAGATCGGCGAACTCGACCGCGAGCCCGAGGCCGAGTTCGAAGAACTCGTCGGGCTCTACACCGCCAAGGGGCTCAGTGTGGACACCGCCCGGCTGGTCGCCACCGAACTCCACGCCGTCGATCCACTCTCCGCCCACCTCGACGCCGAACTGGGCATCGATCAGGAGGCACTGACCAACCCGATGCACGCAGCCGTCTCCTCCGCGATCGCCTTCACCCTCGGGGCGATCATCCCTCTGCTCGCCATCCTCGCCCCCGCCAGCCTGAGAGTGCCCACGATCGCGGTGCTCACCATGGTCGGTCTGGCGCTCGCGGGATACGTCTCCGCGCGTCTGGGAGACGCGGATCGGGGCAAGGCCGTGCGCCGGCTACTCCTCGGTGGTCTCGCGGCCATGGCAGCGACCTACGGGATCGGCTCGATCCTGGGAACCGCCGTCGCCTGACCGGGGACGGGTTGCTCGCTACTGCACCGGTGAGCCGATCTCTGCCACCATGGTCTGGTGAGAAGACTCGGTTACGTCGCGGCCAAGCGCCTCGCACTCGAGACACTCGGGTGGACGCTCGTCGTGCTGGGTATCGCCGCTCTGTTCCTCCCCGGCCCCGGGCTGCTCACTCTCTTCGCGGGCATGGTCGTGCTCTCCCAGCAGTACGAGTGGTTCGAGAAGCGGGTCGACCCCGTCAAGCGCGTGGCCCTCGAGGGCGCGTCCCGAGGGGTGCAGACCTGGCCGAGGATCACCGCGTCGGTGCTCGGCGTGGCGTGGCTGGTCGGACTCGGGATCTACTGGGGCCAGCACCCCCCGGCACCACAGTGGTGGCCCCTCGATCCAGCCTGGTGGTTCATCGGCGGGTGGGGCACCGGCGGAAGCCTGATCGGCTCCGGCCTGATCGGCCTCGTCCTCATCGTCTACTCGATCCGTCGATTCCGGGGGAACCCGTACGACCACGAGGTGGAGACCGAGCGCGAGAGGGAACGCCACGCCGCCCGCCACCGGGAGAGAGAGGAACGGCGACGGGCGCGGCACGACGTCACATCGGGCCGGAGGCCGCACCCGGCCGCGTCTCCCACCGGGCCGGGCGTCGCGTCGGACTGATCGGGCGTCACGTCAGGCTGAACGTCTCCTCGCCACCCACCGCGACCATGCGCTCCTGTCCGGCCACGCACACGTGGACCGGGGTCGAGTCGATCACACCGTCTCTGTGATGCACCGTGACGCTGTCCTGCATCACCGTCACCGTGAGCGGGGACCGCAGGTAGGTCATGTTGAAAGAGACCCCGTCGATATCCCGGGGCAGGTTGGGGTGGATCTGCAGCATCCCGTTCTCCACCCGCATCCCCGCGTAGAACCGCTGGATCAGGTCGACCGTCCCGGACATGACACCCATGTGGATACCCTCGCGGGTCGTTCCTCCCTGGATGTCGTTGACGTCGCTGCCCAGCGCCACCTTGAAACGATCCCAGGAACTGTCCGGGTCGAAGCGGGCGAGGACCCCGGCATGCGTGATGTAGGACAGGGTCGACCCGTGTGACGTGCGCTGGTCGTAGTAGTCGATGGTGCGCTGTGCGGCATCGTCCGCGAACCCATAGCCGAGTCTGGTGAAGACCCGCCGCAGTTCGTCGTCGCTGAACAGGAAGAACAGCATCACGGCGTCGGCCTGTTTGGCCAGTTTGTACCGGTCCGGGGTGTCGCCCTCGGCCTTGAGGATCCGGTCGAGCCGCTGGATGTTGCCGTATTTGGCACGGTAGGAGTTCCAGTCCAGCTCGTCGAGGTCCTCGTACCCCTCGAACTGGCTGATGATCCCGTCGTGGAACGGCACGAACATCTTGCGGCTCATGTCCTTCCACCGCTCGATCTCGTCGTCACGCAGTTCGAGCCGGGCGCGGACGGCGCCGGCCTGGGGCGCCGGCAGCAGGTCGAGCAGGTGGGCGGCGATGTCGCAGATCCACGCCACGAAGACGTTGGTGTAGGCGTTGTTGCGCAGCCCGCCCTCGGACGCGCCCGGGTACTTCTCGTGGTACTCGTCGGGCCCCATCACGCCGTGGATCTCGTAGCGCTGCCGCTCCGGTGAGTAGTGCGCGATGGACGACCAGAACCGCGCGATGCCGAGCATCATCTCCGCACCCCGGAACTCGAGGAACATCGTGTCCTCGGTGAGGGTGATGTACTGCCAGACGTTGTAGAAGATCGCCGCGCTGACGTGGCGCTGGTTGTGCGACAGGTCGATGTCCCACCGCCCCGACATCGGGTTGAGGTGGAGTTCCTGGGTCTGCTCCGTGCCGAGCGATCCGCTCTGCCACGGGAACATGAACCCCTCGTACCCGGCCGTCGCCGCCGCCACCCGCGCCTCGGACTGTCTCCGGTAGCGGTACATGAGCAGGCTGCGGGTGACGGCCGGGAGCCGGAAGGTCAGGAACGGGAAGACGAACAACTCGTCCCAGAACACGTGGCCCCGGTAGGCCTCGCCGTTGATCCCGCGGGCGGGCACGCCGGCGTCGAGGTCGGCGGTGTTGTGCGAGCACGTCTGCAGGATGTGACTGATGTGCACCCGCAGCAGGTGCTGGGCCTCGTCGTCGCCGAACACGTGGAGGTCGCACGCCTGCCACAACCGCTCCCAGGACTCGCGGTGGTGCGCGTACGCCGCACCGAACGGGCGCGACCGGGCGGCCGACCGGGAGGCGCGCAGGAGCGTGTCCCCCGTGGCCGGGTCACGCGAGGTGAACAGCGCCACCGACTTCTCGATCGTGGTGGGGACGTCGCGCTCCAGCTCCACGTGGAGGGTCTGCTGGATGTAGTCCGCCATCCGGAAGTCGGAGCGGGGCACGTCTCGTTTCCGACCGCCGGTCGAGACGAGGGTCCGTGCCGCGACACCGATGTTCACCTCGGACTGCCGGGTGCGCACCTTCAGCGCCATCACCTCGGGGTGCGGGAACACCGTGCTGCCCGGCCGGAGGTGGTCGCTCTCGAGTTGCCGGTATCGCGGTACGCCGTCGTTGGTGACGCGTCCGTCGAGCGCGCTCACGACCTCAGCCTGGCCGGACCAGTTCAGCGGCGTGATCGTCCACTCCATGTAGGCGTGGTGCATGCTGGCCATCGACGCGAAGCGCCGGCTCACCAACTCGGTCTCCCGCCCCTCCCGGTCGCGGAAGCGGATCTGGCGGGTCATCAGCGCCGAGCGCAGATCCACTCGGTGGCTGTACTCGAGGATCTCCACTTCTGCGAGCCGGAGCACCTCCGCCCCGCCGATCCTGAGCTTGAGCGGCAACCAGTTGGGCAGGTTGACCAGGTCCTCGTTGTGCACCGGGACGCCGCCGAGCATGGTGGTCGCGCGGTTGTACAGGCCGTGGACGTACGTCCCGGGGTAGTGGACCCCGTCGGCGTCCTCCCATTCGGCCGCGCCCCGCGTGCAGAGGTAGCCGTTGCCCGTCGACGTGAGGGTCTCGCGCAGCCCCTCCTCGCCGGGATCGAACCCGGAGTAGGACAGCGTGAAGGCGTCGGACCGCCCAGCGGTGGTGTCGTTCGAGGGCCCGGTCTGCAGAGTGGTCACGCGGTCGACCCTATCGACTGACCTGCGGTTCCGACGGGATCCCACGTGCTTGTTTCCGGGATCGTCATCTGGCCGAGACTCGTCGGCCACCGACGTATTGTATGATCTACGTCACAGTCGGGACGGCCCGGGCCGCGCCTCGGGGCCCGCCGTCGACCGTCGCGCCGGAACAGGGGTTCACCATGACCGTTCAGTTCATCGAGATCACGGAGGACGTGGCCGACAGGCTCCACGTCCTCACCACACCGACGGCCTGCCAGGTCGGCGATGCGCGCATGATCATCGTCGATCTGCTCGGCTCCGGTCCGTCATGGCCACTGTCCGTCCTCGTCGACCACGTGTGCACCGCGTACGAGGCTCCCGACGGGGAACGTCTCATGGTCGACCTCCGGGAGGGCATGGCCGAGGACGAGCTCCGCGACGAGCCGGCACTCCGGCACGTGACGTGGGTGCGCGCCACGCGCCTCGCGCTCAAGGAACTCACCGACTCCGGAGAAGTGGTCTGGAGCCTGCCCTCGGACGATCCGGACGAGGTCGACCACCCCGAGGTCGAGGTCCTGATGTCCGGCGCGGAACCGCGCGCCTTCCGCGTCTACGTGGGGGATCCGCTCCCGGACGGCTCGGTGTCCCTGCGGTAGCGGACGGCCACGGCCAACATCACCGCGCCCACCGCGATGAAGGACAGCACCCGGAACAGGCCGGGCAGCGTGGCAAGGTCGAGGAACAACAACTTGGCGAGCGCGAGCGACCCCAGGACGAAACCCATCCTGCGGGCGTCCGAGAGCCGGGGACTCGGCGTGAGGATCAACCAGGCCGCGCAGCTGATCCACAGCACGGTGACCACCAGGTGGGCCACGAGGAAGCCGTTGCGCGCCGCGCCCGCCAGGTCACCGATCACCACTCCGGCCGCCACCACCATCACCGAGAAGGCCAACAGCGCCGCGACGGCACCCGCCATCACCACCCTGGAGGACTGCCGGGGCACCCGCCGGGACGCCCACCACGTCGCGGCCACGGCGAGCGCGGTGACCGCGAGCGCCGCCACCACGTCCCAGTAGGTCAGCTCGCGGACCGCCAGACTCTCGTCGAGCGCGAGGAACGGCTCGTTGACGACCAGGTACACGGCCAGCGCGATGGCGGCGCCGACGCCGGCCACCCAGTCCGCCCAGCGGCGACCCCACAGGCCCGCCGCCACGACGTAGCCGGTGGCGCTGAGGGTGAGGGCGAGGCTCGTCATCTCCCGTCCGCCCAGTTCCACCCAGGCGCCGAACAGCAGCGCACTGCCCACGACCCCCGAGACGGCGGACAGCAGCACCGGTCCCGGTTCGTGGGCTCGACGTCCGGCCACCACCGCGACGGTGAGATAGGCCGCGGCGAGGATCACGCCGACCGGCCAGCCCGGCCGCAGGAGGAAGAGTCCGGAGAGGAGCAGCAGGGGGACGGCGGTGGGGACGACGACGAGGGCCGCGTTCTCCGGAGCCGGGCGGCGGCGCACGGAGTCGACCCAGGCGACCCCGACGCCCACAGCGGCGAAGACCAGGGCCGCCACGATCAGCGCGACCTGTTCGCCCCGGTCGTGGAGGTGCGTCTGCGTGAGGTAGCCCACGAGGACCGGTGCCGGGAAGACCGACCACACCACCCTGACCGCGATCCCGAGTTCGGCGCCGAGTACGGCGGTCGCGATGGCCAGGATCACCAGGAAGACAGGGAGCTCGACGCCCGTGGAGATGAACGGTGCCAGCACCATCGTGCCGGCCGAGACCAGGCAGGCGAGCAGCCCCGAGGACCATCGTTGTGCCAGGGCCATGCCCGCGAGCGCCAGCCCGCCGACGAACATGTACGCCGCCGGCACGGGGATCCACTGATAGAGAGTGGTGCAGGCGATCACGTCGAGCATGGCCGCTGCCAGACCGGTGCCGACCAGGGCCAACGCGCCGGGGTTGATCGGGCGCTCGGGCGTGGCCTCGTGGCGGGACTGCAACCACAACCCGAGCCCGACCAGGACCAGCGCGAGTACCGCCGCGGCGACCACCCGGGCGATCGGTGGGAAGAGCCCGGCCTGGATGGCGACCACCAGCAGGAACGCGATCCCGGCCAGCATCACGGATCCGCCGATCGCGGCGATCACCGTGGCCGCCGTGAGCCGTGGCACCCGGCGGGGTCGGGTCTCCGCGGAGCGCCGCGTCCACCC
>NZ_JAALED010000066.1:0-26783 GCF_014145155.1 Dietzia sp. B19
CCCGGCGGCGTGGCCGCCGGGTCGTGAGTCAGCCGGTCCGTCCGCTGTCCGTCGAAGATCTCCATGACCCGCCCCCGCCAGTCCGCCGTGCGAGCTGTTCGCACCCACCGTGTGACCCGCTCGCCCCGAACCCCGGGCGGGCGGTCTCCTCGACCCACACGCTACCCAGACCGGGCAGCGCGACCACCCGTTCCCTGGGCGGCGACGCCACCGGAGCGGCGCGACCCCGGGGAGAACACTCCTGCAGGGTCAGTGTGCGACACGCACCGTGAGTCCCCGACGCTTGATCCACGCCGAGAACTCGGTGACGGTGCCGCACTCCTCGCCGTCGATCTGGAACGACGCGGGCTTCTCCAGGATCCGGGCCGAGACCCCCTCACCCTGACGGAAGTCCAGTGGGCGGGTCTGGTGCTTCTCCTTGCCCTCGACGTGGGAGGAGCCCCTTCGTAGTGCCGGGGTGAGCTGATGCTGGAAGGTGTGGTGGACCAGCACCGCGCCGGCCTGGACCCAACCGAGGGCGCCCTTGGCCCGCAACGCCAACACATCGAGGAGACCGTCGTCGATCACGGCGTCGGGCAGCAGGATCATCCCGGCCTGGAGCATCCCGCAGTTGGCCACCAGCAGGGTCCGCGCCCGGGTGTGGATCTCCGGTCCGTCGTCGAGCGAGTACTCCACCTTGATCCGGTGGCCGCGGAGCAGTGTGTTGGCGAAGGCGCCCACGTAGGCGAGCCATCCCACCCTGGCCTTGAGGCCGTCGTGGGTGCCGGCGATCATGTCCGCGTCCATGCCGGCGCCGAGCATGACGAGGAAGACGTCGTCGTGGGTGTGCCCGTCGCCGTCGGTGTAGCGGACCAGGCCGAGGTCGACCCCCCGGCTCCGGCCGCTCATGGCCACGCGGACGGCGCGGTCCACGTCATCCAACGGGATGTCCAGATTCCGGGCGAGCAGGTTGCCGGTGCCGAGCGGGACCACGCCCATGGGGATGCCGGTGCCGACCAGGCCCTGGGCGACCGAACGCACGGTGCCGTCGCCGCCGCAGGCGAGCACCAGGCCGACACCGCTCGCGGCGGCCTCCTCGGCCTGACCCACGCCCGGATCCTCCTCGGTCGTCTCGTAGAACACCGGATCGGTCCAGCCGTGCAGAGCGGCCCTCTCGGCCGTGCGGCGACGAACCTCATCGACTCCGGCCTTGATGGGGTTGTAGATGACGGCGACGCGGGACGAGGCGGGGGGCACGGCACAACAGTGTCAGAAACACGCCCGACCCGCCATTCCCCGGTGGCCCGCCGATTTGGCGGCGGCGACCCGCCGCCTATACCCTGATGGGGAAGTTTGAACGCCTGACGGCTCGCCCCGTCGGGCACCTGATCAAGTTTCACCGAAGACCGCAGGTCACCGCTCCCGCCGGGGGCGGTCGAAGTGTCCGGGAGCGCCCGGACGGCCCGCGCAGGAGAACACCGGTCAGTGTAGGAAATGGCACGTCACAGTGCCCGCCTCCTCCACGCCCCGTGCCGCCTGCGCCCGGGGCGTTCGTGCATTTCCCGGCAGTGAGAAGCAGAGAGGAGGCGAAACATGGCAAAGCCCGCAAAGGTCCAGGCCGTCGAGGAGATCAAGGAGCACTTCCAGAACTCCACCACGGCCGTGGTCACCGAATACCGCGGACTCTCCGTTCCGCAGGTCACCGCGCTGCGCAAGGCCCTGGGTGACTCGGCCACGTACACCGTGGCCAAGAACACCCTGGTCAAGCGTGCGGCGAAAGAAGCCGGTGTCGAGGGTCTCGACGACCTCCTGACCGGCCCCACCGCCATCGCGTTCGTCACCGGTGAGGTCGTGGACGCCGCCAAGGCGCTCAAGACGTTCACCAAGGACAACAAGGCGCTCATCGTCAAGGGTGGTGTCATGGACGGCGCCACGCTGTCCGCCGCCGAACTCGACAAGATCGCCGAGCTCGAGTCCCGCGAGGTCCTCCTCGCGAAGATGGCCGGTGCGCTCAAGGGCAACCAGGCCAAGGCCGCCGGCCTGTTCAACGCGCCCGCCTCGCAGCTGGCACGTCTGTTCGCGGCGCTCGAAGACAAGAAGAACTGACACACCCCACACGCTTCCGGTGTCGTATGACGGTGCCGGGACCAAATGAAAGGACGCCACCATGGCGAAGCTCAGCAACGACGAGCTGCTCGAGGCCTTCAAGGAGATGACTCTTCTCGAGCTCTCCGAGTTCGTGAAGCTGTTCGAGGACACCTTCGAGGTCACCGCGGCCGCTCCGGTCGCCGCCGCGGCCGCCGCCCCGGCCGCCGCCGAGGCCTCCGCCGAGCAGGACGAGTTCGACGTCGTCCTCGAGTCGGCCGGCGAGAAGAAGATCGGCGTGATCAAGGTCGTCCGCGAGATCGTCTCGGGCCTGGGCCTCAAGGAGGCCAAGGACCTCGTCGAGTCCGCTCCCAAGGCGATCATCGAGAAGGCCGACAAGGAGTCCGCCGAGGCTGCCAAGACCAAGCTCGAAGAGGCCGGCGCCAAGGTCTCGCTCAAGTGATCTGACGCACCACGTCTCCTGTGGGGCGGTCCGGCGATGTCGCCGGACCGCCCCACAGGCATTTCTGCAGGTCGGTCCGACGAGGTTCGTTGCGATACATTACTTATCGGTATGTAACGAAGCACGCGCTCCAAGCGGTAGTTTACAGTGACCGTGGCCACAGATGATGGCTGCAGTGAGGAGTGGTGACGTGGGTATCGAGATATCTGTCGAGGGACTGACCAAGTCCTTCGGATCGCAGAAGATCTGGGAGGACGTCTCGTTCACCCTTCCCGAGGGCGAGGTCAGTGCGCTGCTCGGTCCGTCGGGTACCGGTAAGTCGGTGTTCCTCAAGTCCCTGATCGGGCTGCTGCGCCCGGAGCGCGGCAAGATCATCATCGACGGCACTGACATCCTGCAGTGCACAGCCAAGGAGCTCTACGAGATCCGCAAGCTGTTCGGCGTCCTGTTCCAGGACGGTGCACTGTTCGGGTCCATGGACCTCTACGACAACGTCGCGTTCCCGCTGCGGGAGCACACGAAGAAGTCGGAGAGTGAGATCCGTGACATCGTCATGGAGAAGCTCGAGCTCACCGGACTCACCGGGGCGGAGGGCAAACTGCCCGGCGAGATCTCCGGCGGTATGCGTAAACGCGCAGGCCTGGCCCGCGCCCTGGTGCTGGACCCGGAGATCATCCTCGTCGACGAGCCCGACTCGGGCCTCGACCCGGTCCGCA
Source organism: Dietzia sp. B19 (assembly GCF_014145155.1). Classification (NCBI taxonomy): domain Bacteria; kingdom Bacillati; phylum Actinomycetota; class Actinomycetes; order Mycobacteriales; family Dietziaceae; genus Dietzia; species Dietzia sp. B19. The sequence continues at coordinate 3,244 of NZ_JAALED010000066.1, forward strand.
CCACCTACCTGGCTCAGCTGCTCATCGACATCAACGCCCAGATCGACGCCACCATCCTCATCGTGACGCACAACATCAACCTCGCCCGGACCGTCCCGGACAACCTGGGCATGCTCTACCGCAAGAAGCTCGTGATGTTCGGTCCCCGCGAGGTGCTGCTCACGAGCGAGGAGCCCTCGGTCCGCCAGTTCCTGCGCGGTTCCAGGCTGGGACCGATCGGGATGTCCGAGGAGAAGGACGACGCGCAGATGCGCGAGGAGCAGGCACAGGCGGACGCCGGCCACAACGACGGGTCCCCGGGAGCCGACGAGGTCACGGGTGTCCCGCCACAGATGCAGCCCACCCCGGGCGGCCCCGAGCGCCGGGGTGAGATCCGCCGTGAGAAGCGTGTGGCCGAGATGCTGGACACCCTCCCCGAGGGCGCCCAGACCGCCATCCGCGAGGAGTGGGCGGCCCGCGGCCACGGTAACAGTAGGGTCACAGCGTCGGCGCCGGTCGACGCCACCACGGGCGCTGCGGGTGGCGGCAGTCAGCGGCTGTCGACGACCACTACGGGTCCTAATGGGTCCGAGGACGCCGGAGAGATCGGAGGAAAGGCATGACGGAGGGCGTGAACCAGCAACCCGCGGTGAAGGCCGGTGTGTCGCCAGCAGATGTCGGCGGAGGTGTCCGGACTGCGGTGGGCGGCGCCGGTACGGTCTTCCGACTGTTCCTCGAGGTGTTCAGAGGGGTCTTCAGGAGGCCGTTCCAGTTCCGAGAGTTCATCGAGCAGTCGTGGTTCATCGCGTCCGTGACGATCCTGCCGTCGGCACTGGTCGCGATCCCCTTCGGGGCGGTCGTGGCGATGCAGACGGGCTCGCTGGTCCAGCAGCTCGGGGCTGAGGCCTATACGGGAGCGACCGGCGTCCTCGCCGTCGTGCAGCAGGGCGCGCCGCTGGTGACCTCGCTGCTTATCGCGGGCGCCGCCGGGTCGGCGGTGGCCGCTGATCTGGGCGCCCGCTCCATCCGCGAGGAACTCGACGCGATGCGCGTCCTGGGGATCGACCCCATCCAACGACTCGTCGTCCCCCGGGTGCTCGGCATGATGCTCGTCGCGGTGCTCCTGAACGGGCTCGTCTCCATCGTCGGGATCTCCGGTGGTTACGTGTTCAACATCATGTTGCAGGGCGGCACCCCGGGTGCCTATCTGATGTCCTTCGGGGCCCTCGCCCAGTTGCCCGATTTCATCATGTCCTCGATCAAAGCGCTGATCTTCGGACTGATCGCCGGCGTCGTCGCCTCGTACTGTGGCATGAATCCCAAGGGCGGGCCGAAGGGGGTCGGCGACGCTGTAAACCTCGGCGTCGTCCTGACTTTCCTCCTGCTGTTCTTCGCCAACCTCATCCTCACGGCGATGTACCTGCAGATCGTTCCCCCGGTGCGGTCGTAATGGCGATCCATACTGATGTCGGACCCACGAGGGCCCGGCTGAGAGCCCTCGTCCGCGGCCCGATCAGCTCGTTCGACTCCCTGGGAGACCAGCTCGCGTTCCACCTGCGCGCGATTCGCTGGATCCCCCAGACGATCGTCCACTACCGGCACGAGGTGCTGCGTCTGATCGCGGAGCTGACCTTCGGAGTCGGCACACTGGCGGTCCTGGGCGGAACCATCGGCGTCATCGCCATGATGAGCGGGTTCACCGGGGTCGTCGTCGGCCTGCAGGGGTACTCAGCCCTCGACCAGATCGGTAGCTCTGTCCTCACCGGGTTCCTGTCCGCCTACGTCAACACCCGCGAGGTCGCCCCCATGGTGGCGTCGCTCGCCCTGTCCGCCACCGTCGGCTGCGGTTTCACCGCCCAGCTCGGTGCCATGCGGATCTCCGAGGAGATCGACGCCCTGGAGGTCATGGCGATTCCGAGCGTGCCGTACCTCGTCACCACTCGGGTCATCGCCGGGTTCGTCGCCGTCATTCCGCTCTACGTCGTGGGTCTGCTCTCGTCATACCTCGCCACGCGGGGGGTCAACACCATGATTCAAGGACAGTCCACAGGGTCGTTCGACCACTACTTCCATCTGTTCCTGCCTCCGGAAGACGTGATCTACTCCTTCATCAAGGTGATCATCTTCGCCTTCGTGCTGGTGATGATCCACTGCTACTACGGCTACACCGCGTCCGGGGGCCCGGCCGGCGTCGGCGTGGCGGTGGGGCGCGCAGTCCGCACCACGATCGTCGTGGTGGCGATCCTCAACTTCTTCGTCGGACTCGCCCTCTGGGGCACGACCACCACTGTGCGGGTGGCGGGATGAACGAGCTCTCCGTTCTCTCCAAGCGGTTGCTGGCCGCCCTTTTCATCATTATCGTCCTGGCGTTCGTCGGGACCACCATCGCGATCTACAACCGCGCCTTCACCGACTCGGACGGCGTCACCCTGTACACCGACGACATGGCGTTCGCGCTGCCGAACGACGCCGACGTCAAGGCGCGCGGTGTCCTCGTGGGCCGCGTCTCCGGTGTCGAACCCGACGGGGACCGCGTGCAGATCAACATGGAGTTCGACCCGGCGCTCATGGAACAACTGCCGGCCAACGTCAGTGGCCGCCTGCTCCCCAAGACGTTGTTCGGTGAGCGGTTCGTCGACCTGGGGTTCCCCGATCAGCCCGTGGGGACGCTCGAACCGGGAGCGACCATCGAGCAGGACACCCGCGGCAACGCGATCGAGTTGGGGCGCGTCCTCGACGGGCTACTCCCCGTTCTCGAGGCGGTCCCGCCGGAGAAACTGGCGGGCACGCTCGGCGCGATCAACCAGGCGTTGTCAGGCCGTGGGGACGAGATCGGCGCCAGCCTGGTCGAGATCGGACAGGTCTTCGACGGCATCAACCAGGAGTTGCCCGCTCTGGAATCCGGGCTGGAGGATCTGGCGACATTCTCCCAGACCTATTCCGAGGCGCTGCCTGATCTCATCAACGCTCTGGACGCTCTGCGCACCACCGGCGACACGGTGGTCCAGCGCCGCCCCGACATCGCCGACGGACTGCGGCGGATCAGCGAGTCGTCCGAGGTCCTCACCGGTTTCCTCGCCGCGAACCGCAACGACCTCATCTCCCTGGCGGTGGACTCGCGCACCTCCCTGGAGTACCTGGCTGAGTATTCGCCAGCACTACCGTGCTCGGTGGGGAATTTCATGACCCTTCTGGACCGGTCCGACGCCATCCTGGGCGTGGGCACCGAGCACCCCGCCATCCGGGTGACGCTCGAGCTCGTCAATCCCAGAGGGCGTTACGTGCCCAACCAGGACGAGCCGCGGTTCTTCGACACCCGCGGTCCCCGCTGTTACGACCCGGCGCAGGAGCCGTTCATCTTCGGCGGGGCCCCCGGCGGGGCGATCGCCGACGGGAGCTACCAGATCCCCACCCGCAATCCGGGGCCCGCGTTCATCCCGACTCTGCCCAATCCGCTTCTCCGGGACGGGCCGGTTCCGGCACTCCGTAACCGTGGCTCGGTTCCCCCGGCTCCCGGGCGGGCGGTGCCCGAGCAGCCCAATATGCCGTTTCCGTCAACCGTGACCGCGGGTCAGGACACCGACGTGGTGGCTATGGCCTACGCCGGCTCGCCGCTGGAGACCGACACCGTCCGAACCGTCCTGGGGGTCGCGTCCTCGCGCGGCGCGCAGGAGATCCCTGCCTGGATCGGCCAGATCGGCGCCCCGGCGCTTCGCGGAACGGAGGTCGGTTTCCGATGAACGCCAAACTGAAGGCCCTACTCCGTGGCGGCCTGCTGGGGTCATTCGTCAAACTGGTGGTCTTCATCGTGGTCACAGTGCTGCTCAGTTCGGTCCTCGCCGTGACCATCAGGGGCGGCACCCGGGCGGAAGGTACGGAGTACTCTGCGATCTTCTCCGACGTGACCATGCTGGAGGAGGGCGACGACGTCCGGATAGCCGGCGTCGTGGTGGGCAACATCACCGGGATGGAGATCCACGAACGCGACCTGGCTAAGGTGGACTTCACCCTGGTCGGCGACCGCACGCTGCCGGCCAACGTGCACCTGGCACTGCGGTTCCGGAACATGATCGGCCAGCGGTACCTGAACATCTCCCGGGAGCCCGGACCCGTCCAATCGGCCCTGGAGGAAGGGAGCACGATCGGAATCGAGAAGACCTCGCCCGCGGTCGATCTCACGGCGCTGTTCAACGGTTTCCGCCCGCTCTTCACGACCCTGCAGCCGGAGGACGTCAACGCGCTCGCCGACTCGCTGGTGCGGGTACTGCAAGGGGAGGGCGGCACCGTGACGAGCCTGGTCCGCCAGACTGGTGAGCTGACCAACCACCTGGCCGATCGGGATCAGGTGATCGGCGAAGTCATCGACAACCTCACCCGGGTCCTCGAGACCATCAACGAGCGGGACGTGCAGTTCCAGCAGCTCGTGGTGACCACCAGGCAACTCGTCGAGGGACTCGCCGACGAACGCGACGCTATCGGCAGTTCGCTCGACTCGATGGCGGATCTGACCTCGTCGGCGGAGAACATCGTCACCGCCACGCGGCCCGCCGTCACGGATTCGCTCGACCACCTCAAGGTGGTCACCGACCAGATCACGACGAAACGCGACACGCTCAGCGAGGTTCTCATCAACCTGCCGCGCAAGACCGACAACCTCATCAGGATGAGTTCGTTCGGGTCCTGGCTCCAGTTCTATCTCTGTGGACTCGACGTGGTGCACGGCCCGGGCACCAACGTGCCCAACCTTCTTCCGAGCGGCGGTCCCACGATCAATCATCCGGTGTACACCAACGTCGCGCCCCGGTGCCACGCAGGGGGAATCCCATGAGCAAGCTCAGTGCGAACGAGCCGAGGTTCAGCAACGCCACCATCGGAGCGATCGGGGTCCTGGTGATCCTCGCCCTGACCGCCGTGTCGTTCAGACTCGACGCGCTACCGATCGTCGGGGCGGGACCCAAATACACAGCCTACTTTTCCGAGGCCGCCGGGCTAGCGGACGGTAGCGAGGTCCGCGTGGCCGGCGTCAAGGTTGGCGTCGTGACCGACGTGGCGCTCGACGGCGACAAGGTGGCCGTGGGCTTCCGGGCCAAGGACGCCTGGCTCGGCGACGACACCCGGGCGAGCATCCAACTCAAGACCGTGCTCGGCCAGAAGTACCTCGCGCTGAGCCCGGCGGGAACCGGGGAACTCGACACGTCGGAGCCGATCCCGCTTGAGCGGACGGTGGCCCCGTACGACGTGGTCACAGCTTTCTCCTCCGCAGCGGAGACGCTCGACGAGATCGATGACGCCAAATTGGCAGCGAGCCTGGACACCCTCACCGATACGATGCAGGCGTCGCCCGAGGAGTTCCGGGGCGCGGTCGACGGCATGGCGCGTCTGTCGCAGACCGTGTCCAGCCGGGACGCCGAATTGCGGAACCTACTCGAGGCCACGCGTACGAGCTCCCAGATCGTGGCGGACCGTAATGACGACTTCCGGCGCCTGATCATCGGCACCGGACAGTTGTTGGGCGAACTCAACGACCGCGCCGAGAGTCTCAAGCTGGTGTTGGCCTCCACGCGCGGACTGTCGATCGAACTCCGCCGGTTCGTCGCGGAGAACGAGGCCGAGTTCAAGCCGACCCTGGATAGTCTCGACTCCGCCCTGGCGGTGTTGACCGACCACGAGGAAGAGCTGAGGGCATCCATCCACAACCTCGGGCCCTTCTATCGGCTGTACTCCAACCTTCTGGGCTCGGGCAGATGGTTCGACACCGTGGTCACCAACCTCGTCCCGCCGGGTATTCCTGAGCCGCCCTTCTATCCCGGCGCCCGCGCGCCGGCCAGACAGAGTGGGATCAACTGATGCACAAGAAGATGCCGTACTCGTTCGTCGGGCTGCTGCTCGTCGTCGTCGTGGCCGCCGTGACTGTGATTTTCCTCGCCGTCACGGGGTTCGGACGCACCAGCATCACCGCCACCTTCCCGACAGCCGTCGGAATATCGGAGGGCTCCGATGTCCGGATCCTGGGGGTCACGGTGGGTTCCGTCGACAAGGTGACCCCGATGGGGGAGACCGTCGAGGTCGAGTTCCACGTCCGCCGGGGCGTGGACGTCCCGGCGGACGCCAAGGCGGTCCAGGTGACGCCCTCGGTCGTCCCTGACCGTAACGTCCAACTACTGCCCGCCTACTCAGGCGGCCCCAAGATGGAATCGGGCGCGCACATCCCCCTCGAGCGGACCGCGACACCGGTCGAGGTGGACAAGCTCTACGCCTCGGTGGAGGAACTGACCGATGCTCTCGGCCCGGAGGGTGCCAACAAGGACGGCGCTCTCGACCGGTTCGTCACCGCGTCCGCGGACACGCTCGGAGGCAACGGTGCCGCACTCGGGCGGTCGATCGACGAGTTATCGCAGGCCGCGACGACGCTGGCGGATTCGAGTCAGGACATCAGCGAGACCGTGGTCAATCTGCAGTCGTTCGTCACGATGCTCGCGCAGAACGATGCCCAGGTGAGGCAGTTCAACTCCCAGATGTCGACCTTCAACCAGACTGTCGCTGGTCAGCGCGAGGACCTCCAGGGCGCCCTCGCCGAACTGAGCTACGCCCTCGCGGACGTCGCGCGTGTCGTGCGGGACAACCAGGACGTGATCCGCAGCAATGCGGACCGTTTGGTGAGACTCAGTCAGATCACCGCGGACCAGAGGGGCGACATCGAGGAGATCCTCAAGACTGCTCCGTTGGCTCTGTCCAACCTCATCGGCGCCTACGACCCCGAGGCCGGGCTGTTGTCCTTACGTCTCGGCATCCCGGAGTTGCAGGACCCGGCCGGCGTCCTGTGCCAGCTCATGACACTTGGCCGCCTGAACCCCGGGGACCAGATGCTGGCCGAACTCGACAACCTCCGGCGCGCCGATATCGAGGCTTGCGAGGCTCTCGCGCCGCAGCGCAACGCCGATCTACAAGCGTCGAACCCGGATCTGCCGTTGGGCATCCTCGCTGGCGAGATGAATCAGTCTGTCCCGGTTCCCGGGACGGTCCAGGGCAATCGCGGGTGGCCGATGACGCCCGCTTCGGAAGGGGGACGGGGATGATCCGGCCGACCACGCCCATCCTCGGTCGCGCCGTCCGCGCGGTCGGTGCCAGCGCGCTCGTGGCCGCCGTCGCGGCGGGGTGCTCGTTGAATCTGGAGGACTACACTCTGCCGGGTGGCGCGGACCTGGGTGAGGACCCCATGCACGTGGCCGTCCGCTTCGACGATGTGTTGGACCTGGTCCTGCAGTCGTCGGTCAAGGTCAATGGTCTTGACGCCGGTCGCGTGTCCGGTATCTCGCTGGCGGAGGACGGGTGGACCGCAGAGGTGGACATCGTCCTCCGCGGCGACACGGAGCTCCCCGCCAACGTCGAGGCCTCGATCCAGCAGACCAATCTCCTTGGCGAGAAGTTCGTGCAGCTCAGCCCGCCGGAGGACGAGCCGCCCACCGGAGAGCTGTCCGGCGGTGACGTCATCGCCAGTTCGGACACCCGCACGGCTACCGACATCGAGCAGGTTCTCGGCGCGCTGTCGCTGTTGCTCAACGGCGGCGGCGTGGACCAACTGCAACCGATCGTGGCCGAACTGCGCAAGGCCACCGACGGCCGCGAGGAGGATCTCACCCGGACCCTGCGATCGGCGGAGGAGCTCATCGGGGGCCTGAACCGGCAGCGCGACAGCATCACCGAAGCCCTCGAGGGCGTGAACCTCATGACGTCGCGTGCCAACGATCAGCGCCAGCAGATCGAGGCGGCGCTCGACGAGCTGCCCGCCGGGGTGGCGGTGCTCGAGGAGCAGCGCTCGCAGTTCGTGGAGATGCTGCGCCGGGTCGACACACTGGGCCAGGTCGGCTCGGAAGTCCTGCTCACCAGCAGGGAGGACCTCATCGCCGACCTGCGGGCGCTGCGCCCTGTGCTGCAGTCCCTCGGCGAGTCGACTCCGGAGCTCATCGAACTGATCGGTTTCGTCCCCACCTTCCCGTTCCCGGACTCGTCTATCCCGGCGACCGTCGGCGGCGCGGCCAACATCTTTCTCTCCGTGGACGCGACGATCTCTGAGACGCTCCGGAATCTGGGGGCGAATCAGGGCGAACCGGTGGTTCGCCGTCCGAACACCACGAGCGGGCCCTACGTCGTGGACCCGCAGAACCCGTGGGTCGGCGACAACGGCCCGGACCGGCGGACGACCATCGTGCTGCCGCTCCTGCCGGTCCCGCCGGTCATGGACCGGGCGGTGGTGCCCAAGCCCGCACCAGGAGTCTCGGAGTTCTCCGAGAACTACCTGCCTGAACCAGGAGAGCCAGGAAACCGATGAGCAAGACACTCCGCACCCAGCTCATCGCCTTCTGTGTGATCGCCGCGGTCGGGATCACCTATGTAGGTGCCAACTACGTTCGCTTACCTTCGCTGTTCGGGATCGGCCAGTACCAGGTCTATCTGGACCTACCCGAGACCGGCGGGGTGTTCACCAACGCGGCCGTCAACTACCGCGGCACGGCGATCGGACGGGTGGGCGAGCTCTCGCTCACCGACGACGGTGTGCGAGTCGAGCTCGACCTCGACTCGAGCGCCCCCGACGTCCCGGCGGACACCGAGGCCGTGGTCGCCAACCGCTCCGCCATCGGAGAGCAGTACGTGGACTTGCGACCCAACAGCAGCTCGGCGCCGTATCTCGAGGACGGGGACGTGGTCTCCGCCGGACGTGAGGCGTTGCCGGTACCCGTCGAGAACCTGTTGGCCTCCGTCGACGACCTTTCCCGATCGGTCCCCTTGGACGATCTCGAGGTGACCGTCGATGAACTCGGCAAGGCGTTCCAGGGCCGGGGACCCCAACTGGAGCGACTCTCGGACTCCCTCATCCGGATTTCCGAGTCCGGTATCCGCACCATGCCGCAGTTGCAGACGCTAATCCGCGACGGGGCGACCGTCCTGGAGACGCAGGCCGACCAGTCCGGTGAGATCGTCAGTTTCTCCCGCGATCTCAGGACGGTCACCGAGGCGTTGCGTGACTCGGACTCCGACCTGGAACGGCTGATCACCACGGGACCGGAGTTCGCCGACGAGGCCCGCTATCTGGTGGAGAACTCCGGCGCCCCGCTCTCCGGAACCGTGCGGAACCTGGCGGCCACGATGAAGACGATCGATCCACTGGCCCCGTCGTTCAAGGTGTTGCTGCAGCTGTTGCCGGTACTGGCCGCCGGCGGGATGTCCGTCGCCCCGGGGGACGGGACAATCCACTTCGGTCTGTCCCTCGAGACGAACAACCCACCAGCGTGTACGCAAGGATACGAAGGTACGTGGGAGATCATCGACCAGATGAAGGCGCAGGACCCGTCCTTCGACTGGCAGGAACAGAACTTCCCGCCCAACTACGACGCGCAGTGCACCGTGCCCTTCGGCAGCCCCATCGCCGTCCGCGGTGCCGACCGGGTGGAGTACGCGCACCCGGACGTGCCGCAGCCCTGGGACGCCAAGCCCAAGATCGACCCCGACAGGGCCAACCTGTCCGTGGCGGCCACGCAGCTCGCGGTGTTGCAGGGGTTGATCCCCCGGTGACCGTGCGGCGGGGCGGCGACTCGGCGGACGGTGGGTCCGGTAGTGTCGCCGCCATGGGTTCGCAGGTAACGGACGGGGATGCGCGCCGCCCCGGGGGGACGGGGACCGTGCCGAGATGGCTGGTGGTCCTCGCGGTGAGTATCCTCGTGGCGGGGCTGGCAACGCTGGTGGTGTTCGGGGTGCGGTACACCCAGGCGCGGGCGGCCCAGGAGGTGGCGACCGAGCGCGAGGCGGCCTCCGACGTCGCCGCGCAGGTGATAATCAACGCCTTCAGTTTCGACCACCGGAACGTCGACGAATCGCTCGAGCAGTTGGCGGAGGCCTCGGCCGGTGAGTTCCTCGCCGAGCAGGAGCAGTGGGCCGACGATGTGCGAACGCGCGTGGTGGAGCAGAAGGCGGTCACCACGGCGACGGTCTCGCACACCGCTGTCGAGACCCTGGATCTCGAGGCCGGCGACGCGGCCGTCCTCGTAGTGTTCACCGCCCACTCCGAGCGGGAGGGCCAGGACGACATCACAGGCCGTCAGGCGATGCGCGTGGACCTGACGCGAGAGGACGGCACCTGGAAGGCCGACGCGGTCAACCAGGTGGGTGTGACGGTCCCGGTAGGCGAGTCCGGTCGGTCCGTGGAGGAGCTCGACGCTCCGGAGGAACAGGACGACCCGGCCACCGAGGAGGAGTCGACCCCCGCGCCGACCACCTCCGCCGGACGATGACGAAGGACGACAGTCGCTGATGCCACCGATCAAGAGAACCCAGAAGTCGGTCAATCCGGCGCCCCGTAGGCGGCTGGCCGGACACGCCGGACAGACCCGACCCGAGGGCGGGACCGCCACGGACCCCACGTCGTGGGACGCACGAGACGACGAGGTGGGCGGCGACGGAACCGGGGCGGGTCGCGGGGAACGGCGTGCCGGCCGTCGGCCCGGTGGTCGCACGATCGCGTACTCCGCCATCGCGACGGGGCTGGCCGCCGGGGCCATCGGGGCGTTCCTGGCGACGGAACCCGGGGTCGACGTGGACAACAGGGCGTTCGTTGACCGGGAGGCCACCGAGGAGGTCCTCTCGGCAGCGACGACCAACGTCCAGCGGCTCGTGGCGATCGATCACGAGACCCTCGACGAGTATCACGATTCCCTGGGGGAATTCCTCACCCCGAAGCTCGTCAACGAGTTGGACGAGAACTGGCCCGCGTTGCGTGACAGCTACGAGCAGTCCGCGACGAGCGTCGACGCAGAGGTCCGCGAGGCCGGTCTCGCCTACCTGCAGGGCGACAAGGCCGAGGTGTTGCTGGTCCAGGATGTGTCGATGACCAGGGACGGCGCGGCTGCGGGAAGTACCAGCGGCACCTATCTCGTCGGTCTGGACAGGATCGACGGCGTGTGGAAACTGTCGAGGATCCCGGATCTGCCCTCCTGACGAGGACTGGTCGGGAACCGATCCGGCAACCGACCGTGCCAGATCCTTGACGAAAGTGCTTTCACCCGTCACCCTTTAGGGGCATGGGGCGAGTGCCGTAGAGGTTGAGTGCGACACGGTCCGGGTGCGACGTCCCGACTGGGAGCCGATGAGGCGAGAGCCACGAGGGCAACCAGCGCAGCGACGGACGACGCGCCCGACATAGAACAGCCTCCGGGGTCGCCCCTGTCGACGGCTGGACTTCCGCGCCGCTATCGACTAGATTAGGTCGTTGCGCTGGCTGCTATTTGCACTCTCGTCCGTCCGTGACGGCTCGTCCCCGGTCCCACCGGGTGTTTTCCGAGTCCTCGATCGGGTCGGATCTGGGTGGATACCCGTCGGCGGACCGCTCGCAGATACATCTGTGGTCACCGCCCGTGGTGATCACGTGAGGTGCTGGAAGGACCCATCTTGGCAGTCTCCCGCCAGACCAAGTCAGTTTCCACCGTTCCCGGTGCGCCCCGGAGGGTCTCGTTCGCGAAACTCTCCGAGCCGTTGCCGGTCCCGGGACTGCTCGACCTCCAGACGGAGTCGTTCGAGTGGTTCATCGGGTCGGAGGAGTGGCAGAAGAGGGCCGCGTCACGCGGCGTCACGAACCTCGAGGGAGGCCTGGAGTCGATCCTCAGGGAGATCTCCCCGATCGAGGACTTCTCCGGATCCATGTCGCTCTCGTTCTCGGATTCGTACTTCGAAGAGGTCAAGGCCTCCATGGAGGACTGCCGCGAGAAGGACCGCACCTACGAGGCGCCCCTGTTCGTCACCGCCGAGTTCGAGAACACCGAGACGGGCGAGATCAAGTCGCAGACCGTCTTCATGGGTGACTTCCCGATGATGACGGACAAGGGCACGTTCATCATCAACGGCACCGAGCGCGTCGTCGTCTCGCAGCTCGTCCGCTCGCCGGGCGTGTACTTCGACCGGAGCCGCGACAAGTCCACGGAGCGCGACGTCCACTCCGTCAAGGTCATCCCGTCGCGTGGCGCGTGGCTCGAGTTCGACGTGGACAAGCGCGACACGGTCGGTGTGCGCATCGACCGCAAGCGCCGCCAGTCCGTGACCGTGCTGCTCAAGGCGCTCGGCTGGACCACCACCGAGATCAAGGAGCGCTACGGCTTCTCCGAGATCATGATGTCCACGCTCGAGAAGGACACGGTCGAGGACACGGACCAGGCCCTGCTCGAGATCTACCGCAAGCTGCGTCCGGGCGAGCCGCCGACCCGCGAGTCCGCGGAGGCGCTGCTGGAGAACCTGTTCTTCAAGGAGAAGCGCTACGACCTGGCCCGCGTCGGCCGCTACAAGGTCAACCGCAAGCTCGGTCTGCCGGATCCCGAGGGTGACGACACCACCACGCTCACGCGTGAGGACATCGCCGCCACCATCGAGTACCTCGTGCGCCTCCACGCGGGCGAGAGCTCGATGCAGGTCGCCGGTGGCCGCGAGGTCCCGGTCGACGTCGACGACATCGACCACTTCGGCAACCGTCGTCTGCGTACCGTCGGCGAGCTCATCCAGAACCAGGTCCGCGTGGGCCTGTCCCGGATGGAGCGTGTGGTCCGCGAGCGGATGACCACGCAGGACTCCGAGGCGATCACCCCGCAGTCGCTGATCAACATCCGGCCCATCACCGCCGCGCTCAAGGAGTTCTTCGGAACCTCCCAGATGTCGCAGTTCATGGACCAGAACAACCCGCTGTCGGGCCTGACCCACAAGCGGCGCCTGTCGGCCCTGGGCCCCGGTGGCCTCTCCCGCGAGCGCGCCGGCCTCGAGGTGCGCGACGTGCACGCCTCGCACTACGGCCGCATGTGCCCGATCGAGACCCCCGAGGGTCCGAACATCGGTCTGATCGGCTCGCTCTCGGTCTACGCCCGGGTCAACCCGTTCGGCTTCATCGAGACCCCGTACCGCCGGGTCGTCGACGGCGCCGTCACCGACCAGGTGGACTACCTGACCGCCGACGAGGAGGACCGCCACGTCGTGGCGCAGGCCAACTCGGAGATCGACGCGGACGGCAGGTTCGTCGAGGACCGCGTCCTCGTGCGCAAGAAGCACGGTGACGTCGAGGTCGTCGCGGGTACGGACGTCGACTACATGGACGTCTCGCCGCGGCAGATGGTCTCCGTCGCCACCGCGATGATCCCGTTCCTCGAGCACGACGACGCCAACCGCGCCCTGATGGGTGCGAACATGCAGCGCCAGTCGGTCCCGCTCGTGCGTTCCGAGGCGCCGCTCGTCGGCACCGGCATGGAGCTGCGCGCGGCCGTGGACGCGGGCGACGTCGTCGTCAACACCCGTGCGGGCATGGTGGAGGAGGTCTCGGCCGACTTCATCACCGTCATGGACGACGACGGTGGTCGTCAGACCTACCGTCTGGCCAAGTTCGCGCGGTCCAACCAGGGCACCTGCTCCAACCAGAAGCCGATCGTGGACGAGGGGATGCGCGTCGAGGCCGGCCAGGTCCTCGCCGACGGACCCTGCACCGAGAACGGTGAGATGGCGCTGGGCAAGAACCTGCTCGTGGCGATCATGCCGTGGGAGGGCCACAACTACGAGGATGCGATCATCCTCTCGCAGCGCCTGGTGGAGGAGGACGTGCTGACGTCCATCCACATCGAGGAGCACGAGATCGACGCCCGCGACACCAAGCTGGGCGCCGAGGAGATCACCCGTGACATCCCCAACGTCTCCGACGAGGTCCTCGCGGACCTGGACGACCGTGGCATCGTGCGCATCGGCGCCGAGGTCCGTGACGGCGATGTGCTGGTCGGCAAGGTCACGCCCAAGGGCGAGACCGAGCTCACCCCGGAGGAGCGCCTGCTGCGCGCCATCTTCGGTGAGAAGGCCCGCGAGGTGCGCGACACGTCGCTGAAGGTGCCCCACGGTGAGTCCGGGAAGGTGATCGGCGTCCGCGTGTTCTCGCGTGACGACGACGACGACCTGCCCCCCGGCGTCAACGAGTTGGTCCGCGTCTACGTGGCGCAGAAGCGCAAGATCCAGGACGGCGACAAGCTCGCCGGCCGCCACGGCAACAAGGGCGTCATCGGCAAGATCCTCCCCGCCGAGGACATGCCGTTCATGCCCGACGGCACGCCCGTGGACATCATCCTCAACACGCACGGCGTCCCGCGTCGTATGAACATCGGTCAGATCATGGAGACCCACCTCGGCTGGCTGGCCAAGGCGGGCTGGGAGGTGCCCCGCGAGGCGGACGGTTCCCTCCCCGAGTGGGCGACCAAGCTGCCGGAGGAGATCTACAGCGTCGAGGCCGGCACCAACACGGCGACCCCCGTCTTCGACGGTGCGGCGGACACGGAGATCACCGGCCTGCTCGGCTGCACCCTCCCGAACCGTGACGGCGAGCGGATGGTCGAGGCCGACGGCAAGGCGACCCTGATCGACGGTCGGTCGGGTGAGCCCTTCCCGTACCCGGTGTCCGTGGGGTACATGTACATCCTCAAGCTGCACCACCTGGTGGACGACAAGATCCACGCCCGTTCCACGGGTCCGTACTCGATGATCACCCAGCAGCCGCTCGGCGGTAAGGCCCAGTTCGGTGGCCAGCGTTTCGGTGAGATGGAGTGCTGGGCGATGCAGGCCTATGGTGCCGCGTACACGCTCCAGGAGCTGCTCACGATCAAGTCCGACGACGTCGTGGGTCGCGTGAAGGTGTACGAGGCGATCGTCAAGGGCGAGAACATCCCGGAGCCCGGGATCCCGGAGTCGTTCAAGGTCCTGCTCAAGGAGCTGCAGTCGCTGTGCCTCAACGTCGAGGTGCTCTCCAGCGACGGCCAGGCGGTCTCCCTGGGCGAGGGCGCCGAGGACGACGACCTCGACCGCACCGCCGCGAACCTGGGGATCAATCTCTCCCGCGACGAGTCCTCGGCGGCAGACGAGCTGGCGCAGTAGGCGCCGGGGGCGTGCACCATCGGCGCCCCGCATCCGACTAATTCAGTTCCACCACGGCGGGCCCCACACCGGCCCCACCCCGCGAGGGGCCCGCCACCATCCCATACGGGAAAGGACGCCTACGTGCAGGACGTCAACTACTTCGACGAGCTGGTCATCAGCCTCGCGACCGCGGAGAACATCCGCAACTGGTCCTATGGCGAGGTCAAGAAGCCCGAGACCATCAACTACCGCACCCTCAAGCCGGAGAAGGAGGGCCTGTTCTGCGAGAAGATCTTCGGCCCCACCCGGGACTGGGAGTGCTACTGCGGCAAGTACAAGCGCGTGCGCTTCAAGGGCATCATCTGTGAGCGCTGTGGCGTCGAGGTGACCCGTGCCAAGGTGCGTCGTGAGCGGATGGGCCACATCGAGCTGGCCGCGCCCGTCACGCACATCTGGTACTTCAAGGGCGTCCCGTCGCGGCTCGGCTACCTGCTGGACCTCGCGCCCAAGGACCTCGACAAGATCATCTACTTCGCGGCCTACGTCATCACCGGCGTGGACAAGGACCTGCGCCACAACGAGCTCAGCACCCTCGAGGCGCAGATCCTCGAGGAGCGCAAGATCATCGAGGACGAGCGGGACTCGGACATCGAGGCGCGCGCCAAGAAGCTCGAGGCCGACCTGGCCGAGCTGGAGGCCGAGGGCGCCAAGGCCGACCAGCGCCGCAAGGTCAAGGACGGCGGCGAGAAGGAGATGAAGAAGATCCGCGAGTCGGCCCAGCGCGAGCTGGACCGTCTCGAGGAGATCTGGACCACCTTCACCAAGCTCGAGATCAACCAGATCATCGTGGACGAGGGCATCTACCGCGAGCTCGAGGACCGCTTCGGCGAGTACTTCGAGGGCGGCATGGGTGCCGAGGCGATCCAGTCGTTGCTGGAGAACTTCGACCTCGCGACCGAGGCCGAGAACCTCCGCGACATCATCCGCAACGGCAAGGGTCAGAAGAAGATCCGCGCCCTCAAGCGACTCAAGGTCGTCTCCGCGTTCCTGCGGTCCGGGAACCACCCGGCCGCGATGGTGCTCGGGGCCGTCCCGGTGATCCCGCCGGAGCTGCGTCCGATGGTCCAGCTCGACGGTGGGCGCTTCGCCACCTCGGACCTCAACGACCTCTACCGCCGCGTGATCAACCGCAACAACCGCCTCAAGCGACTGATGGATCTCGGTGCCCCCGAGATCATCGTCAACAACGAGAAGCGGATGCTGCAGGAGTCCGTGGACGCGCTGTTCGACAACGGTCGTCGCGGCCGGCCCGTCACGGGCCCGGGCAACCGTCCGCTCAAGTCGCTCTCGGACCTCCTCAAGGGCAAGCAGGGCCGGTTCCGTCAGAACCTGCTCGGCAAGCGCGTCGACTACTCGGGTCGTTCCGTGATCGTCGTGGGTCCGCAGCTCCAGCTGCACCAGTGTGGCCTGCCCAAGCTCATGGCGCTCGAGCTGTTCAAGCCGTTCGTCATGAAGCGCCTGGTGGACCTCAACCACGCCCAGAACATCAAGTCCGCCAAGCGGATGGTCGAGCGTCAGCGCGACCAGGTGTGGGACGTGCTCGAAGAGGTCATCGCCGAGCACCCGGTGATGCTCAACCGCGCACCCACCCTGCACCGCCTCGGCATCCAGGCCTTCGAGCCTCAGCTCGTCGAGGGCAAGGCCATCCAGCTGCACCCGCTGGTGTGTGAGGCCTTCAACGCCGACTTCGACGGTGACCAGATGGCCGTGCACCTCCCGCTGTCCGCGGAGGCGCAGGCCGAGGCCCGCATCCTCATGCTGGCCTCGAACAACATCCTGTCGCCGGCGTCGGGCCGCCCGCTCGCCATGCCGCGTCTGGACATGGTGACGGGCCTGTACTACCTGACCCGCCTCGACGAGGGCGCCACCGGCGCCTACGTCCCGGCGGCGCAGGACGCCCCGGCCACCGGCGTGTACTCGAACCCGTCCGAGGCCATCATGGCCGTCGATCTGAAGGTGCTGGACATCCACGCGCCGATCCGGGTGCGGATGTCGCAGCAGCGGCCCCCCGCCGAGATCGAGGCGGAGCTGTTCCCCGAGGGCTGGACCCCCGGCCAGGAGTGGATCGCGGAGACCACGCTGGGCCGCGTCATGTTCAACGAGCTGCTCCCGGCGGACTACCCGTTCGTCAACGAGCAGATGCCCAAGAAGCGCCAGGCCGTCATCATCAACGACCTGGCCGAGCGCTACCCGATGATCGTCGTGGCGCAGACGGTGGACAAGCTCAAGGACACCGGTTTCTACTGGGCCACCCGCTCGGGCGTCACCATCGCGATGTCCGATGTGCTGGTCCCGCCGGCCAAGAAGGAGATCCTCGCCTCGTACGACGCCAAGGCGGCGCGACTCGAGTCGCAGTTCGGGCTGGGCAAGATCACCGACGAGGAGCGCAAGAGCGACCTGGTCAAGCTCTGGCAGGAGGCCACCGACGAGATCGGTCAGGCCATGGAGGCCAACTACCCGGACTCCAACCCGATCCCGACGATCGTCAAGTCCGGCGCGGCGGGCAACATGACCCAGATCCGTGCGCTCGCGGGCATGAAGGGCCTGGTGACGCGTCCGAACGGCGAGTTCATCCCGCAGCCCATCAAGTCCTCGTTCCGCGAGGGCCTGACGGTGCTCGAGTACTTCATGAACACGCACGGTGCGCGTAAGGGTCTGGCCGACACCGCGCTGCGTACGGCCGACTCGGGTTACCTCACGCGTCGTCTCGTCGACGTCTCCCAGGACGTCATCGTCCGCGAGACGGACTGTGGCACGAGCAAGGGCATCGAGACGGTCATCGCCCGCCGCGAGGTGGACGCGCACGGCGTCGAGACCGGCGTGCTCTCCCGGGACGAGCACGTCGAGACCTCGACGTTCGCCCGTACCCTCGCGGAGGACGCCGTCGACGCCTCCGGCGCGGTCGTCGTGGCCGCCGGCACCGACCTCGGTGACCCGACGATCGAGGCGCTCATCGCCGCGGGAGTGGAGAAGGTCAAGGTCCGCTCGGTCCTCACCTGCACCACGGGCACGGGAGTCTGCGCCACCTGCTACGGCCGTTCCATGGCGACCGGTCTGCTGGTCGACATCGGCGAGGCCGTGGGCATCGTCGCCGCCCAGTCCATCGGTGAGCCGGGCACGCAGCTGACCATGCGTACGTTCCACCAGGGTGGCGTCGGTGACGACATCACCGGTGGTCTGCCGCGTGTGCAGGAGCTCTTCGAGGCACGCGTGCCCAAGGGCAAGGCGCCGATCGCCGAGGAGGCGGGCCGGATCCGTCTCGAGGAGGAGGAGCGTTTTTACACGATCACGATCGTGCCGGACAACGGTGCGGAAGAGATCGTGTACGAGAAGCTGTCCAAGCGTCAGGGCCTCGCGCACATCATCCTCGAGGACGGGTCGTCCCGTCCGATCGTCGACGGCGACCACCTGGAGCGGGGTCAGGCCCTGCTCGAGGGGCCGGCGGACCCGCACGAGGTGCTGGCGATCCTCGGCCCGAACGGGGTCCAGAAGTTCCTCGTCGACGAGGTGCAGAAGGTCTACCGCGCACAGGGTGTGTCGATCCACGACAAGCACCTCGAGGTCATCGTCCGCCAGATGATGCGTCGCGTCGCGATCAACGAGTCCAACAGCACCGAGTTCCTGCCCGGTGCGCTGGTCGAGCGCGCGGAGCTCACGGCGGAGAACCGTCGCGTGCTCACCGAGGGCGGCTCGCCGGCCTCGGCGCGCCCGGTCCTCATGGGTATCACTAAAGCCTCGCTGGCCACGGACTCGTGGCTCTCGGCGGCCTCCTTCCAGGAGACCACCCGCGTGCTCACCGACGCCGCGATCAACCGGCGGTCGGACAAGCTCGTGGGCCTCAAGGAGAACGTCATCATCGGTAAGCTCATCCCGGCGGGTACCGGCATCAACCGGTACCGCAACTCGACGGTCGAGCCCACCGAGGAGGCCCGCGCGGCCGCCTACTCCATCCCGGACTACGGCGACGGCTTCTACGGTCCCGAGGACGGGTTCGGCGACGCCACCGGCGCGTCGGTCCGCCTGGACGACCTGGGTTACTGACCCGACCCGTCGGGTCGGTCACCGGCCGACCCGAACGAACACCGGACCCCCGGGCGCCCCGAGCGCCCGGGGGTCCGGTGCGTCGGCCCGGCCGTGTCGTCGCTGGCCGCGAACGTGTTCTAGACTTGCTCGATGTGCCCTGAGCCGCCGCGGTCCTCGCGGGCGGTCCGGGGCCGGATGACCGGAAGGGGGCGATCGAGAAGTGCGGATCGCACTGCTCTCGTACAGGAGCAAGCCACACGGCGGCGGGCAGGGCGTCTACGTCCGTCACCTGAGCCGTGAGCTGGCCGCACTGGGCCACACCGTCGAGGTGTTCTCCGGTCAGCCGTACCCGGAGCTCGACCCGGGGCCCACGCTCACCAGGGTGCCGAGCCTGGACCTGTACAACGACGCCGACCCGTTCCGCACGCCGCACCCGCGTGAGATCCGCGACAGGATCGACCTCCTCGAGGTGGCCACCATGTGGACCGCCGGCTTCCCGGAGCCGCGCACCTTCAGCCTGCGCGCGGCGCGGGCGCTCACGCCGCGGTTGGCCGACTTCGACGTGGTGCACGACAACCAGTGCCTCGGCAGCGGCCTGTTGACGCTCGAGGAGGCCGGGTTCCCGGTGGTCGCCACGGTGCACCACCCGATCACCCGGGACCGGGACCTCGCCATGAAAGAGGCGCCGCTGCGCAAGAAGCTCACGACCTGGCGCTGGTTCGGGTTCCTGGGCATGCAGATCCGGGTGTCCCGGAAGCTCGAGGAGATCATCACCGTCTCCAGCAACTCGGCCGAGGACATCGCCTCCGACTTCGGGGTGGACCCGGAGCGGATCGTGACGATCCCGCTCGGTGTGGACACCGACCGCTTCCACGACCGCCGCGACCGCGAGCCCGGACGCCTGGTCTGCGTGGCCAGCGCCGACCAGCCGCTCAAGGGCGTCCCCATCCTGTTGCGGGCGCTGGCGAAGGTCCGCGAGGAGCATCCCGGGGTGCGGCTCACCCTGATCTCCAAGCTCAAGCGCAAGGGGGAGGCCTCCAGGCTGCTGGACTCCCTCGGCCTGCGCGACGCGGTGGACCTGGTGTCGGGGGTCGACGACGACGAGTTGGCCGAGCTCGTGGGCACCGCCGAGATCTCGGTGGTCCCGAGCATGTACGAGGGCTTCTCGCTCCCCGCGGTCGAGGCCATGTCCAGCGGGTGTGCGGTGGTGGCCAGCCGCGCGGGTGCGCTGCCGGAGGTCGTGGGTACCGATGACTCGGCCGCCCGACTGGTCGCACCCGGCGACGTCGACGAGCTCGCCCGCCAGATCAGCGCGCTGCTGTCCGATCCGCTCGAGCGTCGACGCCTCTCGCAGGGTGGGCGGGAGCGTGTGATGGAGCGTTACAGCTGGGCCGCCGTGGCCAGGAGGACCGTCGAGGTCTACGAGACGGCGATCGCCAGGGTCCGGGGCGAGACGCTCCCGGACCTGACCGTCGGTCCGGTCATCGGGCCGGACCAGACAGAGATTGACGAGCACGTCACCGACGACGTGCCCGAGGTGCTCCCGGGTTCCGGGGAGTACGACATCCGTGAGCAGGAGGACGCCGCATGCTGACCGCCGATTTCGCCCGTCTCGGGGTCACTCCCGGCATGCGAGCCATCGACGTGGGAGCCGGCCTCGGCCGACACACCTTCGAGCTGTACCGCCGCGGGGCCGACGTGACCGCCTTCGACCAGAACGCGGACGAGATGCGGCAGGTGACCGAGATGCTCGCCGCGATGGAGGCCGAGGGTGAGGGCCTGCCGGAGTCCAGGGGCGAGGCGGTGACCGGCGACGCGCTGAACATGCCCTACGAGGACGGCACCTTCGATCTGGTGCTCATCTCCGAGGTTCTCGAGCACGTCCCGGAGGACACCCGGGCGATCGCCGAGTTGGTGCGGATCCTCAAGCCGGGTGGGGTCGCCGCGGTGACCGTGCCGCGTGAGTGGCCGGAGAAGCTGTGCTGGAAGCTCTCGGACGCCTACCACTCCAACCCGGGCGGGCACTGCCGCATCTACACCGCCGAGGAACTGGGCTTCAAGCTCCGCGCCGCCGGCCTGGAGGTCACCGGCACCGGGTACGCGCACGCGCTGCACGCCCCCTACTGGTGGCTCAAGTGCGCCGTGGGTACGGAGAACGACGACCACCCGCTGCCCAAGGCCTATCACAAGCTCCTGGTGTGGGACCTGATGAAGGGCCCCTGGGTCACCCGGACCGCCGAGAAGCTGCTCAACCCGGTGATGGGCAAGTCCATCGTGTTCTACCTACGCAAGCCCGCGGAGGCCTGATCGTCCGTGCTCACCACCAACTCCGGCGTAGACCGGTCCCGTCCCGTCCCCAGCGTCCCGGGGGTCCTCGACGCCGACGCGGTGCGGGCCACCGGCGAGTGGATCGCCTCCGTGCAGCGTCCGAACGGTGAGATCCCGTGGTTCACGGGCGGGCACACCGACCCGTGGGATCACGTGGAGTCGGCCATGGGCCTGTCGGTGGCCGGCCAGTGGGAGGCCGCCGAGAAGGCGTACGGGTTCCTGCGCGACACCCAGCGCGGTGACGGCTCCTGGCCGGTGCGGTGGCAGGACGGCGTGATCGTCGACGCGGACACCGACTCCAACTTCTGCGCCTACGTCGCGGTCGGGGTGTGGCACCACCACCTCGTCACCGCCCGGCCGGGATTCCTGGAGTCCATGTGGCCGACGGTGCGCAGGGCGCTCGACCTGGTCCTGACGTTCCAGGGCCCGGACGGTCAGATGTGGTGGGGTGCCGGTGAGGAGGGCTTCTGCGAGGAGGCGCTCATCACCGGTTCGTCGAGCGTCCACCACGCCCTGCGGTGTGGCGTGGCGATCGCCGAGGAGCTCGGGGGGACGGCCCCGGACTGGGACGCCGCCGCCGACTCCCTCGGACACGCCCTGCGGGCGCACCCCGAGTTGTTCACGCCCAAGACGGAGTTCTCGATGGACTGGTACTACCCGGTCCTCGGTGGGGTGATGGTGGGGGATCAGGCCCAGGACAGGCTGGACTCGCTCTGGGACCGGTTCGTCGTCGACGGCCTGGGTATCCGGTGTGTGGACCACCGGCCCTGGGTCACCGGTGCCGAGACGTGCGAGCTCGTACTCGCGCTCGAGGCC
This sequence comes from Dietzia sp. B19, assembly GCF_014145155.1. Classification (NCBI taxonomy): domain Bacteria; kingdom Bacillati; phylum Actinomycetota; class Actinomycetes; order Mycobacteriales; family Dietziaceae; genus Dietzia; species Dietzia sp. B19. The sequence continues at coordinate 25,363 of NZ_JAALED010000066.1, forward strand.
GCCGGGCGGCACGAGCAGGCGCTCCAGCAGTTCACCAACATGCAGCACCTGCGGGACACCGACGGCTCCTACTGGACCGGACTGGTCTTCGCCGACGGCAAGCGCTGGCCGGTGGAGCTGAGCACGTGGACCGGAGCGGTCATGCTGCTCGCGGCGGACGCCCTGTCGCGCACCACTCCGGGCAACGAGATCTTCCGCTACGTCTCGGACCACACCATGCAGCGGTTGCACCTCGCACCGGGTGATCCCGCCGACTGCGCCCCGGGCGAGGAGTGCCCGCCCATCGCGGCCGCCGTGCGCTAGTCTGTCGGGAACTGCCGCTGGACACCTGTCTGGTCAGGTGTCGGCCGGCGGCCCGACCGCACGAGGAGCGCCCATGGAATTCGGACTCACCCTGTTCACCAGCGATCGGGGGATCCGGCCGACCACGGCCGCCGTGGCCGCGGAGAACGCCGGGTTCTCGGCCTTCTACGTCCCCGAGCACACCCACATCCCGGTCCGGCGCGAGGCCGCGCATCCGGGCACCGGTGGGGCCGAGCTGCCCGACGAGCGCTACAGCCGCACGCTCGACCCGTGGGTCGCGCTCGCCGCGGTGTCCTCGGTCACCTCGACGATCCGCCTCGGCACGGCCGTCGCGATCCCGGTCGAGAGCGACCCGATCACCCTGGCCAAGACCATCGCCTCGGTCGACCACCTCTCGGGTGGCCGCACGGTGCTGGGGGTGGGGTACGGCTGGAACCTCGACGAGATGGCGGACCACAACGTCCCGCCCTCGCTGCGCCGCACCATGCTGCGCGAGTACCTCGAGGCCATGCGGGAACTGTGGAGCCGGGACGAGGCCGAGTACCACGGGCGGTTCGTGGACTTCGGTCCCAGCTGGGCCTGGCCCAAGACCGTCCAGGCGGGTGGTCCCCGCACCCTCGTCGGCGCCGCGGGCAACGAGAAGAACTTCAAGTGGATCTGCCGCAGCGCCGACGGCTGGATGACCACCCCGATCTCCCAGGACATCGCGGGAAGCGTCCGGCAGTTGCGGGAGCTGTGGGCGGAGGCCGGTCGCGAGGGGGAGCCGTACATCGTGGTGCTCGACGGCAAGCCGATCCCCGAGAAGATCGAGATGTACCGCGAGCTGGGGGTGCACGAGCTCGTCTACGGAACCCCGGACAGGTCCGAGGAGGAGGTGCTGGCCTACATCGACCGTCTGGCCGGCAAGCTCGGGCTGGCCGTCGGTACCTGATCGGGCGGGGCCGATACACCGGTTCCCGCGCCGAAGCCCCTGCCGGTGGCCCCGCCGCGCCGGTACCGTCGGCGGTATGACCTCCGCCTCCGCCTCGGACACCCCCGTCGTCGTCATCACCGGAGCCGGGGGCGGCCTCGGTGCCGCCACGGCCGCGCTCTACTCCGGCCGCGGGTGGCACGTCGTC
>NZ_JAALED010000566.1:0-2027 GCF_014145155.1 Dietzia sp. B19
GCGCGCGTGCCGTGGGCTGGGCGCCGCACTGGTCCTGCTCGACGCCGGGCGCGCCGAGGCGGTCGCGTTGGGGGCTGCGCTGGGATCGTTCCGGCCGGCCAAGGTCACGGCGAAGAACGACGACGACGACAAGGCGGACACCGTGAAGGTGTTCGTCGCGGAGGGCGGCGAGGACGCGGTGACCCGTGCCGCCACCATCGCCGAGTGCGTCGGCCTCGCCCGCGACCTGGTCAACACCCCACCCAACCTGCTCTTCCCCGGTTCCTTCGCGGACCGCGCCGCCGAGCTCGCCGCCGCCGCGGGCCTGGAGGTGGAGATCATGGACGAGGCCGACCTGGCCGACGGTGGATACGGCGGCATCCTGGCCGTGGGCGGCGGGTCGTCCCGGCCACCACGCCTGGTCCGACTCACCCACCGGGGCAACGAGAACCGGCCGCCCGTCGCCCTGGTGGGCAAAGGCGTCACCTTCGACACCGGCGGCATCTCCATCAAGCCGGCCGCGGGCATGGAGCAGATGACGATGGACATGGGCGGTGCGGCCGCCGTGGTCGCGACCGTCATCCTGGCCGCCCGGCTCGGTCTCGACCTGACCGTGGTGGCGACCGTCCCGATGGCCGAGAACATGCCGTCCTCGACCGCGTACCGGCCCGGCGACGTGCTCACCATGTACGGCGGGACGACGGTCGAGGTGCAGAACACCGACGCCGAGGGGCGGCTGATCCTGGCCGACGCCATCGTCCGCGCGTGCGAGGACTCGCCGTCCCACCTCATCGACACCGCCACGCTCACCGGGGCGCAGATGGTCGCACTGGGCAAGAAGTCCCCCGGTGTCATGGGCACCGAGGAGTTCCGAGACCGGGTGGCCGAGCTCAGCCGGGGGGTCGGCGAGGGCGGCTGGCCGATGCCGCTGCCCGAGGAGCTCCGCGACGGCCTCGACTCCCAGGTCGCGGATCTGACCAACGTCACCCCGCACCGCTGGGGCGGCATGCTCTCCGCGGGCCTGTTCCTCTCCGAGTTCGTCGCCGAGGGCGTCGAGTGGGCCCACGTCGACGTGGCGGGCCCGGCCTACAACGACGGCGGCGCCGAGGGCTACCTGCCCAAGGGCGGGACCGGTGTCCCCGTCCGGACGATGCTCGCGGTGCTCGAGGACATCGCCGCGGCCGGCTGACCCGTCCGCGGGCGGCTCACCCGTCCGCGGCCGGTCAGGCCTCGTCGGCTCCGCGCATCTGTTCGCGGAGCCGGCGGGCCCTCTCCATGCGCTCGCGGGAGATGCGGACCTCCTCGAAGAGCCGCATCCGGTCCGGGTACCCGGTCTCCATCGCGTCGTAGAGGGGGATCTTGAGCTCGTCGGCGAGCTTGCGCGCGGTGGCCACGTCCCCCACCGGGCGTCGCGTCCACTCGCCGTCGAACGCGACGAGGAGGAGCCCGGGCACCGACACGAGGGTCTCGGGCTCCAGGTACGCCTCGATCCCCACCCGGGTCTCGCACCAGGATCGGAAGTGGGCGAGGTCGGCGGGATCCGCGGGGATCCGCGTCTGCCGCCGCCGGAAAAGATCGCGGATCGCCACTGTCGGTCTCCTCCCGTCGGCCCCCCGTCCGGGGTGGGGCCGTCTACGCCGAATCGATCGTACCGAGCCCGAGCACCGGTGATGGCGCGGCCGCCGGGCGGATCGGGCGCCCACAGACGCCGGGATCGGAGCGTCCGCCGACACCGGTAGGTGGCACAGGGCACAATGGGGGTCGATCGTCCGGGCGGGCCGCCACAGTGGTTCCGTCCCGGGTCGTCTCGAAGAATCGATAGCCCACCACCATGTCGCCGCTCACGCGGGCGCGGATCGCGCCGGCGGGCAGCGCCCAGAACTCTTGAGGAGTCACGACACCATGGCCTTCTCCGTACAGATGCCGGCTCTCGGTGAATCCGTCAGCGAGGGCACCGTCACCCGCTGGCTCAAGAAGGAGGGGGACACCGTCGAGGTCGACGAGCCGTTGCTCGAGGTCTCGACCGACAAGGTCGACACCGAGATCCC
>NZ_JAALED010000566.1:2037-2281 GCF_014145155.1 Dietzia sp. B19
AGCCCGCGAAGTCCTCCGGCGGCTCGGGCGGCAAGGGCTCGGGCGGCAAGGGCACCGAGGTCACCATGCCCGAACTCGGCGAATCCGTCACCGAGGGCACCATCACCAACTGGCTCAAGGCCGTGGGCGACACCGTCGAGATGGACGAGCCCCTACTCGAGGTCTCCACCGACAAGGTCGACACCGAGATCCCCTCCCCCGTCGCCGGCACCCTGCAGAAGATCGTCGCCGACGAGGACGAGAC
>NZ_JAALED010000566.1:2291-2481 GCF_014145155.1 Dietzia sp. B19
GTCGCCCGCCGCGGGCACGCTGTCCAAGATCGTCGCCGACGAGGACGAGACCGTCGAGATCGGCGGCGAACTCGCGGTCATCGACGACGGTTCCGGTGGATCGGACGACGCCGACGAGCCGGCGGAGGAGTCCTCCGACGACGATGTCGACGACGACTCCGATGACGATGCCGACGAGGCCGACACCTCC
>NZ_JAALED010000566.1:2491-11367 GCF_014145155.1 Dietzia sp. B19
GTCGGTGCCGTCCTCGCCGTCATCGGCGACGGCGACTCCTCCGACCGGGACGACGAGCCCGCCGACGAGGGGACGTCCGACGCCGCCGAGTCCACCCGTCCGGATGACGCCCCCGCGCAGGCGGAGGGCGATGCCACCGACGCTGCCGGCGCTGCGGAGCAGGACGACGCCGCGGGCGGGACCCCGAAGACCGAGAAGAAGGCGGCGAAGAAGGCCGCCGCCAAGGCCGAGAAGTCCGCGGACGCGGACGCGGACACGGCCGACGGCCCGGGTTCCTCGGGCGCGCAGGGCGAGCGGGCCGAACCGGCGGAGGCCGCCAAGTCCGGCACCTCGCCGTCCCCCACCCCGTTGGTGCGGACGCTCGCCGAGGAGAAGGGTGTCGACCTCGAGACCGTCGAGGGCACCGGGGCCAGTGGGCGCATCCGCAAGCAGGACGTGCTCGCCGCGGCGGAGAACGGGACGGAGAACGAGGGCGGCGCCACGGGCTCCGGCTCCGGTACCTCCCCCTATGTCACCCCGCTCGTGCGCAAGCTCGCGCAGGAGCACGGCGTGGACCTGGAATCCGTCACGGGCACCGGGATCGGCGGACGCATCCGTAAGCAGGACGTCCTCGCCGCGGCCGAGGGTGGCGCCGAGGGCGGCACCGAGGCCCCCGCGGAGAAGAAGGCCCCGGCAGGCGGCCCGTCCAAGGCCGGAGTCCGACCCGAACTGGCCGAGCTGCGCGGGACCACCAAGAAGGCCAACCGGATCCGCAAGATCACGGCCAAGAAGACCCGCGAGTCGCTGCAGACCAGCGCGCAGCTCACGCAGGTCTTCGAGGTGGACATGAGCCGCGTCGCGCAACTGCGGGCCCGGACCAAGAGCCGGTTCGCGGACGAGCACGGCGTCAAGCTCACCTACCTGCCGTTCTACGCCAAGGCGGTGGTCGAGGCCCTGGTCTCGCACCCGAACGTCAACGCGTCGTACGACGAGGACACCAACGAGATCACCTACCACGGTTCGGTGAACCTCGGCATCGCCGTGGACACCGAGGCGGGGCTGCTCTCCCCGGTCATCCGCGACGCCCAGGACCTGGACATCCCGGGGCTCGCCAAGGCGATCATCGACCTGGCAGAGCGGGCGCGGGCGTCCAAGCTCACCCCGGACGACCTCCAGGGGGGCACGTTCACCATCACCAACATCGGGAGCGAGGGTGCACTGTTCGACACCCCGATCCTCGTGCCGCCGCAGGCGGCGATGCTGGGGACCGGCGCGATCGTGCGGCGCCCCGTGGTGGACGCCGATGACGACGGCGAGTCCATCGCCATCCGGTCGATGGGCTACCTGCCGCTGACCTACGACCACCGTCTCATCGACGGCGCGGACGCCGGTCGTTTCCTCACCACGGTCAAGGACCGTCTGCAGAAGGCCGAGTTCGAGGGAGACCTCGGACTGTAGGTCCCGACGACAGCGCGACGGGCGTCCTCCTCCGGGAGGGCGCCCCTCGTCGTCTGCGGGACCCTTCGGCCTAGAGTGGACGGCATGTCCCACACCGGTCTGTCCCTGCGCCGCGATCCGGTCGAGCCGGAGATCCGCCGCCTCGGCACCGTCGAGTACACCCCTACCTGGGAGCTGCAGCGAACGCTCGCGCAGGAGCGTGCCGACGGAGCCCGCGGGGACACCATCCTGCTCCTGGAACACCCGGCCACGTACACCGCCGGGAAGCGCACGGAGCCGTCGGATCGCCCGGTCGACGGGACCCCCGTCGTCGACGTGGACCGGGGTGGTCGGATCACCTGGCACGGACCCGGGCAGCTGGTCGGGTACCCGATCATCGCCCTGTCGGACCCCATCGACGTGGTCGAGTACGTCCGCCGGGTGGAGCAGGCCCTCATCACCACGTGCGCCCGGATGGGGGTGGAGGTCGACCGGGTGGACGGCCGGTCCGGGGTGTGGTGTCCGGCCGGTGACGGCCGGCCGGAGCGCAAGATCGCCGCCATCGGGATCCGTGTCCAGCGCGGGGTGACGATGCACGGTTTCGCGCTCAACTGCGACTGTGATCTCGATGCTTACTCGCGGATCGTCCCCTGCGGGATCGTCGACGCCGGGGTCACGTCCCTCTCGGCCGAACTCGGACGGGACGTCCCCGTCTCGGAGGTCCTCGACCAGGTCACCTCCGACGTGGTGGAGGCGCTCGACGGTCGACTACCCGTGGGGTGATTCGAGCGTAGGCTGGCGGCCGTGACTGTCACTCCCGAAGGCCGCAAACTGCTCCGCATCGAGGCCCGCAACGCCGAGACGCCGATCGAGCGGAAGCCCTCCTGGATCCGGACCCGGGCCACGATGGGCCCCGAGTACAAGGAACTCAAGGGCCTCGTCAAGACCGGCGGCCTGCACACGGTGTGCGAGGAGGCCGGCTGCCCCAACATCTACGAATGCTGGGAGGACCGCGAGGCCACCTTCCTCATCGGCGGCGAACAGTGCACGAGACGCTGCGACTTCTGTCAGATCGCGACGGGCAAGCCCAGTGCCCTCGACCGGGACGAGCCGCGGCGCGTGGCGGAGTCCGTTCGCGAGATGGGCCTGCGGTACTCGACCATCACCGGCGTCGCCCGGGACGACCTCGACGACGGTGGCGCGTGGCTGTACGCGGAGACGGTCCGCAAGATCCACGAACTCAACCCCAACACCGGCGTCGAGAACCTGATCCCCGACTTCAACGGGGATCCGGATCAGCTCGCGGAGGTCTTCGAGTCCCGGCCCGAGGTGCTCGCGCACAACGTGGAGACGGTCCCCCGGATCTTCAAGCGCATCAGGCCGGCGTTCCGGTTCGACCGGTCCCTCGGAGTGATCCGCGCCGCCCGTGACTTCGGGCTGGTCACCAAGTCCAACCTCATCCTGGGGATGGGTGAGACCACGGAGGAGATCGTCGACGCGATGATCGACCTGCATTCCGCGGGGTGCGACATCCTCACCATCACCCAGTACCTCCGGCCCAGTCCGCTGCACCATCCCATCGACCGCTGGGTCAAGCCGGAGGAGTTCGTGGAGTTGTCCGACCAGGCGCGCGAGATCGGTTTCGCCGGGGTCATGGCCGGTCCACTGGTGCGGTCCTCGTACCGGGCCGGTCGCCTCTACGTCCAGGCTCTCGAACACCGCGGCCAGGAGGTTCCGCAGCACCTCGCGCAGTTGACCTCCGGGGGCGCCGCCTCGCAGGAGGCCTCGTCCGTGCTGGCGCGCGCCCGGGCCTGACCCCCCGCGGGCCCACGTCCGACCCGGCCGTCTCAGCCGGGCCGCCCGGCCGACTCAGCCGCGCCACCCGTCCTGCTCGCCCTGTCCACCCCTGCGGCGAACCGCGGTTCCCGAACGGTGGTCCCCGCCACGTATCCTGAACGGTATGGCGAAGAGCGAGGTCAGCAAGGCGGACAAGAAGGCGGCTCGGGCTGCACGGCGGCAGGCGAGCAAAGCGCAGCGCGGGCAGATGTGGGAGGCCCTGAAGATCCAGTCCAAGCAGGACAAACTCCTGTGGCCCCTGATGATCGGCGCGTTGATCCTCTCCACCGCCGCGTTCTTCCTCCTGGGTTCGCTCTGGGGCGGGGAGTGGTGGATGCTCCCACTCGGTGTCCTCACCGGTCTGATGCTGGCGATGGTGATCTTCTCCCGCCGCGTCCAGAACACCGTGTTCGCGAAGGCCGAAGGACAGCCCGGTGCGGCGGCGTGGGCACTGGATCAGCTCCGATCGGGCTGGCGCGTCAATCAGGCCGTCGCGGCGACGACCAGTTTCGACGCCGTGCACCGCGTGGTCGGCCGATGCGGGATCGTCCTCGTGGGCGAGGGGCAGCCGCACCGGCTCAAGCCACTCATGCTGCAGGAGAAGAAGAAGGTCGCCCGGGTCGTCGGTGATACCCCGATCTATGAGCTGATCGTCGGCGACGAGGAGGGGACGACCCCTGAACAGGTCCCGCTGCGCAAGCTCAACCGTCGCCTGACCCGCTACCCGATGAACATCAACCGCGCCAAGGTCGACGCCCTGGACACCCGGTTGCGTGCGCTGGGCACCAAGACCGGCATCCAGAACCAGATGCCCAAGGGCCCGCTCCCCCAGGGCGCGAAGGTCCGCAACATGCAGCGCAGCGCCCGGCGACGGGGCTGACCGGGGCCGGAGCCCGTCACGCCCACCGGTCGCGCTGGTCGCGCCGGTCGCACTCGCCGGCCGCGCCGACGGGTTAGCGCGAACAGATCCCCGGATCCGTCTCCGGGCCCACCGGGCCCACCGGGACCAGCTCCGGGGTCACCGGGTCCGGATGAGCGCCGTACCCGTCGCCCTGTCGTGCAGGCCGCGGCCGTCCTCGTCCTGGACGAGGGGAGGCAGCAGGAAGAACACGAAGGCGACCCGGACGATCGCACGGAGGACACCGACCCGCTCGTCGGCGTCGATCCGTGCGGTGCCGATCCCGAAGAGTGCCTGTCCGGGCGTCTGGGCGAAGAGCCAGACGCACACCACGCCGGACAGGCCCCAGAGCAGCGGAGTCGCCCAACTGGCCACGGCGGAGAACGTCTCGCCTCCGAGCAGGCCCGGTCCACCGAGGGTGACGACGAGTCCCACGAACCCGTAGGCCAGGAACCAGTCGACCAGTAGCGCGCCGAGACGCACCCCCAGCGGCGCGAGAGAGCCCTCGCCGTACCGGGGCAGCCCGAGCCGCTCACCTTTGAAGGCCTGCTCCGGCTCGTTGCCGGACGAGGTCGGGCCGGACAGCCATGATCCTGCAAGTTCACGCATGGTTCCCAGGGTAACCGGGGCCCGGTCGATCCCCGTGTCGACGTTCCCCCACAATGGTTGACTAGGCTGACCCCATTGGGAGGGACACCACCCGGCCCGCCTCTGTAACACTGCCGAAACATTCGGTTGACGGCCGGGCAACACCTCGCCCATATCGTGAGGTCACCGCACGACGGGCGGCACCGGTTGCCCGTCGCACAGAGAGACGAGGAGCGACATCGTGGCATTCTCCACTCCGGACGAGGTCATCAAGTTCATCAAGGACGAGGGCGTCGAGTACGTCGACATCAGGTTCACCGACCTGCCCGGCGCCGAGCAGCACTTCACGATCGCTGCCGCGGCTTTCGACGAGGACATGATGGAGGACGGCCTGGCGTTCGACGGCTCGTCCATCCGGGGGTTCCAGTCGATCCACGAGTCCGACATGATGCTCCTGCCGGACGTGTCGACCGCTCGCCTCGACCAGTTCCGCAAGGCGAAGACGCTGAACATCAGCTGCTTCGTGCACGACCCCTTCACCCGTGAGGCCTACAGCCGCGACCCCCGCAACGTCGCGCGCAAGGCCGAGGAGTACCTGATCTCCACGGGCATCGCCGACACCTGCTTCTTCGGTGCCGAGGCCGAGTTCTTCGTGTTCGACTCCGTCCGCTACGGCTCGGGCACCAACCACGGCTTCTACGAGGTCGACTCGATCGCCGGCAACTGGAACACGGGAGCCGAGTCCGAGGCCGACGGTTCACCGAACCTCGGGTACAAGGTCCGCCCCAAGGGCGGGTACTTCCCGGTGGCGCCCTACGACCACTTCGTCGACCTGCGCGACGAGATGTCGACCAACCTCACCAACGCCGGCTTCGAGCTCGAGCGCTTCCACCACGAGGTGGGCTCCGGTGGCCAGCAGGAGATCAACTACAAGTTCAACACGCTCCTGCACGCGGCCGACGACATCCAGCTCTTCAAGTACATCGTCAAGAACACCGCGTGGAAGAACGGCAAGTCCGCGACCTTCATGCCCAAGCCCCTCTTCGGTGACAACGGCTCCGGCATGCACGCCCACCAGTCGCTGTGGAAGGACGGCAAGCCGCTGTTCCACGACGAGGCCGGCTACGCGGGACTGTCGGACGTCGCCCGCTACTACATCGGTGGCATCCTCCACCACGCGCCGTCCCTGCTGGCGTTCACCAACCCGACGATCAACTCCTACCACCGGCTCGTCCCGGGCTACGAGGCGCCGATCAACCTGGTGTACTCGCAGCGCAACCGCTCCGCCTGTGTCCGTATCCCGATCACGGGCAACAACCCCAAGGCCAAGCGCATCGAGTTCCGCTGCCCCGACTCCTCGGGCAACCCGTACTTCGCGTTCGCCGCGATGATGATGGCGGGCCTGGACGGCGTGAAGAACAAGATCGAGCCGCACGCCCCGGTGGACAAGGACCTCTACGAGCTCCCGCCGGAGGAGGCCGCCGACATCCCGCAGGCCCCCACGTCGCTGAGCGCGGTGCTCGACCGCCTCGAGGCCGATCACGAGTACCTCACCGCGGGTGGCGTGTTCACCGAGGACCTGATCGAGAACTGGATCGAGTACAAGCGGGAGAAGGAGATCGCCCCGGTCAACCTGCGTCCGCACCCGCACGAGTTCGACCTGTACTACGACTGCTGATCCCGCAGCTCGCGTAATCGTTGAAACGCCCCGGCCCCTGTGGCCGGGGCGTTTACGGTTGACCCAGGACCGGGGAACGCCAGGAGGCGGGGAACGGAAGGGGTCGGGAGCTCGTGGACGCAGACGACGTGGACTTCCGGAGCGCCTCCCCGAGGGCCAGACCACTCAAGGTGGTCGCGGCCGCCCTGGACCCGGATCACGAACCGGGAACCGGCGGCGACGGCGAGAGCTACCCCGTGCTGCTCAAGCTGTCGCGGGTGCTCGACCCCGAGGAGGCGAGGTTGATCCTCGAACGGAACCCGTTCCTCCATGCCAGCGCGGGCTCACGCAAGCTCATCGCGATGGACACCTCGGTCGAGACACTGCGCGAACAGAAGGACCGTCTCCAGCTCCTCCTGGCCGAGGTCGAGGCGGACGCACTCGCCGAACAGGCCCGCCGCCGCTCCGAGGAGCACCGCGCGGCCGAACAGCGGCTGGCCGAGCTCCGTCGGCGGAACGACGTCCTCGGCGAGATCGAGTGGTGAACCGCCGAGGTCGTGGGGAAGCCGAGCTCGTGGGAGAGTGCTGAGATGAAGACACCCAGTTCCCCTCGCTCCGTTCAGGGCGCCGCCCGCTCCGCCGTCGACCATCCCGCCCTCGAGTGGCTGGCCCGCGCGGGCTTCGTCATGAACGGGATCCTCCACCTGCTCATCGGGTGGATCGCCATCCGGATCGCGACCGGATCGGGCGGAGAGGAGGCGTCCAACTCGGGTGCCCTCGCCGAGATCGCCTCCGCACCGGGTGGCCAGGCCCTCCTCTGGGTCGGCGCGATCGGCTTCCTCGCCCTCGGTCTCTGGCAGGTCATCGAGATGATCCTGGGATCGGAGGAGGCCTCGGACAGGGTCAAGGCGGGCGCCAAGGCCGCCGTCTACCTCGCTCTCGGCGTGACCACCGCCCGGTTCGCCTCCGGTGGATCCGATTCGGATTCCGAGACGGCGTCCGGTACCACCGCCGGACTGCTCGGCTCCGCACCGGGCAAGGTCGCGCTCGTCGTGGTGGGCCTCGTGATCATCGGCGTGGGCGCGTATCACGTCTACAAGGGCGCCACCAAGAAGTTCGTCGAGGACCTGGAACGTACCGGGGGCGGACACGTCGGGCGGGCCATCGTCGTCTCCGGTCAGCTCGGGTACATCGCCAAGGGTGCCGCCCTGGTCATCCTCGGCGGACTGGTGATCGCGGCGGTCGTGACCGCGGATCCCGAGAAGGCGGGCGGACTCGATGCCGCGCTGCGAACGGTCGGCGAGCAGCCGTTCGGCCAGATCCTGCTCATCATGACCGGCGTCGGGATCGCGTTGTACGGCGTCTACTCCCTGGGCCGTGCCAAGTACAGCCGGATGTGAGACGCGGGGCTCACACCGGCCGGGCTCAGCCGAGCTTGGGGAAGTTCTGGGGGCAGTAGGTACCCACGGCGGCGCCGAGGAAGAATCCCTGCTGCTCGGGGCCCAACCGCCCGTACTCGCCGAGCCACCCCGAGACCTCGTCCATCTGCTGGCCCCCGTCGAAGCGGCCGCACGCCTCCGCGGCGGTGGCCACCGGATCCACGCCCTCGGGGAGTGCGACGTCCTGCCTCTGCAGCAGCGCGACGAAGTCACCGCCCCCGGGGGCGACGGGAGCGGGCTCAGCCGCCGGGGTGTCGTCCGTTCGTGGTTCCGGCGCGGGCTCCCCCGGCATCGGTTCCGGCTGCGGCTCGGGCGGCGGGGGCGGTGTCACGGGCCCGGTGGGCTTCTCCGGTCGCTCCTCGGCGAACGGGGTACTCGACGCGGCGGACGTCGTGGTGGACTCCGTGGCCACCTCGGGCGCCTCCCCCTCCACGGTCGCCCCGCCACAACCCCCGAGTACCACGGCGAGCGCGACCGCACCGAGGCCGGACGCTGCTGTCAGGATGCGTGAACTCATGGTGCGCATCGTAGGTCAACGGACCCGGTCCGCGGCAAGACGTACCGTCGCGATCACGCCCAGGTGATCGGTGCCACCCACCCGGACGGTCCTGGTCTCCCCCACCGCCGACGCTCCCCGCGCGAGCACGTGGTCGATGCCGATCAGTGGCGGGACGCGCCCGTCGGCTGGCCACGTGGGCACCCAGCCGTCGCCACCGCCGGAGACCGAATCGGTGTACCCCAGCCCACGCAGTCCGCGGAACCGGGCGTGGTCCCAGGTGGCGTTGAAGTCGCCGCCCACCACCACGGGGGCCGGTCCGGGCAACCCGCCGAGGTACCACCTCAGACGGTCCGCCTCCTCGACCGCGGCGGGACCGTCGAACACGGGCGCGACGGGGTGAGCCGCCACCACCGTCACCGGACCCGCGGGGCCGGCCATGTCCGTGCGCAGGACTCCCAGGCTGAATCCGGCGACCCGCTCGGGTGGCGAGAGCGGGTACCGCGACCAGACCGCGACGCCTGCGGCCTGCGGGGCGGGATCGGA
>NZ_JAALED010000067.1:0-1851 GCF_014145155.1 Dietzia sp. B19
CGCCACGGCGTCGTCGGCCGGCCCGGTCCGCACCTCGGCCCCCGCCCACCAGACGCCCAGGAGCACCCCGGCGGTGAGCCAGTGGGCCGGCAGGTCGCACACCACGACGTCACCCGGGGCCACGCCCACCTCGTCCCGCAGGAGCCCGGCGATCTTGGCGGCCCAGTTGGCGGTGGAGGTCACGGACAGCTCGATCCGGGACGGTGCTCCGAGGTCGTAGTGCGTGACCAGCGGCGCGCCCGGGTCCGCTGCGAGGAGCGGCTGGAGCACGGTGTCTGCGGCGGTGTTCACGGGTCGTCCTCCGGACGGTCGGTCGGGTGCGGCTCGGTCAGTTCACACAGGGGACGTCCGAACCACCGGCGTCGAAGGTCGGACGCTGCGCGATCGACGGTGGCAACGGGGCGTAGGTGGTGGTCTCGGGGGAGTAGGACTCGGTCGCGGAGGCGTCCCCCGTGGGACCGCTGTAGTCCTCCGCCAGGACCACGCGGACCGCCCCGGGGGGCACCACGGGATCCACCTGGACGGGCAACCCGCCCAGCGCGTCGGAGACCGCGAACGCCGAGGGGTCGTCGGCCGAACCGGCGGCGACGTGGGAGGTGTACGCCGCTGCCGGATCGGTGAGCAGGTCCCCGACGGCATACCCGAGTTCGGACAGGGAACCGGAGACCCGGGCCGCCAGACCGTCGATCGCGGTGGTGTTGACCACCGAGACGGTCACGGCGGCGGGGTCCACCCCCGGGGTGCCGGTCTGCTCCTGCTCCTCCTCCACGTCGTCGGTACTGGCGAATCCGCCGACGAACTCCGCGACCTGGTCGGGGTCGACGGTGACGATGGACTCGCCCCATTCGGTGAAGGAGTCGATGCTCGTGACCGGGATGGTCTCGAACCGCACGTTCCCGCCGCTGATGTCCTGGAGCTTCATCGCGAAGTCCACGAAGTCCCAGTTCTCGTCGATGACGAACGACCGTCGGGCCGCGTCGACGAGCGCTCCGAGCTTCGTCGGGTCCGCGAGGGTGCCGGCGGACAGGGTCTTCTTGACCAGCTGGGACATGAACGCCTGCTGGCGGACGATCCGGTCGAGGTCGCCCGCGGGCAGGTCGTGCCGCTGACGCACGAAGCTCAGGGCGTCGGAGCCGGACACGGTCTGGACCCCGGCCCGGAAGTTCGCGCCGGACAGCGGTTCGTCGACGTCCTCGTTCAGGCACACCGGCACGCCACCGACGGCGTCGGTGAGCAGGACGAATCCCAGCAACCCGATCTCGGCGTAGTGGTCGGCCTGCACGCCGGTGAGATCGCGGACGGTGTTGATCAGTCCGTTGCGGCCGGCCTGGACGGCGTCGCGTTGGTCCTGCTCGGTGAGCGCACCGTCGGGGTCGTTCGCCACGGCCTCGTCGAGGTACGTCTGCTTGTATCCGGCGTAGACACCGTTGATCTTGCTGCCCCCGATGTCCCGGGTCTCCACGTAGACGTCCCGGGGGATCGAGATCGCGGTGGCCGAGCTCCCGTCCTCCGGGATCCGGATGAGCAGGATCGTGTCCGTGTTCTCGCCCTCGTCCTCGCCGGTCCGGACGGTGGCGAGTTCCTCCTGGCTGAGCGCGTTGCCCTGGGCGTCGGTGCGGTTGTCCGTCCCCACCAGGAGGATATCGACGGCGCCGTCGAGCCCGCCGTCCCCCACGTCGAGACCTCCGGCGGAGGACAGGTCGGAGCTCAGACCGTTGAACAGCGACCAGCCCACGCCGGTCACCAGGAGGCAGAACACGGATGCCAGAGCGGCGAGGGTGCGGGCGATCCGCGAGCCCAGCGGGCGGGAGGGGGTCGCGTGACGCCGACCGCGCCCGGGGGCGGGTGCGC
>NZ_JAALED010000567.1:0-6575 GCF_014145155.1 Dietzia sp. B19
CTGCTATCCGAAGCACGTCCCTAACACTTTCGTCTGCGCCGTAAGAAGAGTTCACGAATCTTGCCATCCCCTCGGCTACATAGGGTCGGCTGAATTTCGCTGTATCCGTGAGTCGTTTGGCTTCCAATAGCACGCCCCCACCGCGCAGCGAAAGTCGGAAATCTGGTCGCGCAGCACCTGTTACCGACTCCGAACCATTTAGCATTTCGGGCGTCAAAAGAATGTGTTCAATACTCACATGGAACATAAAAAACCGGCTATCGCTGCGGCAGACTTCAGTCATCCAGCGGTATAGTTGACTACTGCAGTTGACCTCTGCCTTATCGAAAGTAAGCCAATCATTGGCGGCCCATCTCGCCAGCGCTTCATCTATAAGGTCTCGAACCAACTCGGGGAGCCGTCGAGTAGCACGGTTGTGTATCTGTTCGTGTATACGACCAGACACCCGGTCGAAAGCTCGCTCAAGCACGGCCATCTCGCGCATGCGTGTGCTCGCCCCTAGAAAGCGCGTCGAACACGTCGGAGGCATCAATGTCAGCAGCACTGACCAACCAGTTCACGTGTCGATTAGGTTTAATGATATGAATCTGCTCGTTGTCAAGGACCACTGCTTGAGGCTCAACGATCGCAGCGGAGGAAAGGGACTCGTTAAGCACAGGCTCATCGGAACTCAGTAGGTCATCAACAGTGAACCGAGAGGCTATTCGTCGTGCGTCGGAAGTTTCGAGGTGGGCGCATGTGACACGGGTGAAACCGTGGGCCGTCTCACTCAGTCCCACTTCCCACTCACCCAGCCCGAGGTCATCCATGTGCAGCTTCAGAGCATTCTCGTAAGCCTCGATAGTGGATCGATCAGGCGCATCGTATGCGTGGGACCTTGGCCCGTCTCGAAGCTCGGACAACGTGACGGTCAGGGCCTCTGCAACAAGCTGCTGTTCGTGGTCCGTCAGTTTGTAAACCTCCTGCTCCACCACGCGGTCTACTTGCTCTCTCCACGAGTCGTCGTCGGCGACCTGATTCACGATCTCACTGAGCGCCGTTACCACGCGGGTGTCGAGAGGTGGCACAGGTAGGCTTAACCATTCCCGCAAGTGAAGCTGCTCACGCTCAACGCCCCATGAACTTGCTGTCATTAGGTACCAATACTGGGCCACAGAAGAGTTGAGGACGGCTGCGACTGCGCGCAAGACAGAGGCGTCTTTCTCGGGTCCGGAAAGTGCAAACAACCCGTCTGTGAAGCTGCTGTCAAACGGAACGAACGCTGCCATAGGCGCTGACGCGAAGCCCTTACGCATCAATACGTGTGGAGCTAGGTAAATCGACCTCTCACGCGGTCGATGCATCACGGCATCTGTGATCGGGGCAGCAAGAGCGTGTTCACCCGGATGTTTCATTGCGAGAAGTTCATCTGTAGGAAGGTAGGGCAAATCGTGCAGGTGGGACGCGTCGTTCTCGTCGCCATTTTTCACAATCTGGTAACCCGCACCCGTTTTCCAGCCATATGATTTGGCACACGCGCCGAGCGTTTCGAACATTTGCCGAAGGTTCGAGACGAGTTCTAGATCTTTTGGCCCGCCCCATAGGAGGGTCTTCCAAATTGACGGGTCCACTTGTGCACGTGACCTCGAGATCATCTGGATGTTCTGCTGCGGGATAACGATACCATCCACGATTTCGGAAATAGGGGTGCGACGGGGTGATACATGGAGGATCTTTTCGAACGCCGATTCAATGTCCGCCGCAAATATGAAGACGGCAGCGGGGCTCGTCGCACCGAAGAGCTCTTTGCGAAGTGGAGACAGGTCAATGACGGACTTGATGTCTAAGCTCCGAAATAGATCGATACGGAACCTATCGGCTGGACTGCTACGGTTGTGCAAGAAAGTCTTCGACGGAAGCACGAATCCGATGATGCCGCCGGCATTGAGCATCTCTGTCGATTTCCAAACGAACGCTGTTGCGATCTGCCGGTCGGGCGCCTGGCGACTCTGCGCCCTCAAGTAGTTACTCGCGGCTGGGGTGAGGGCGCTTTGCCACGGAGGATTTCCTACTATTATATCGAAGCGCCGACTACTGAGCGGGTTCGTGTCGAATGAGTCGGAGACAACCAGATTCTTGCCTACGAGATCCGGCAACCTCACCTCGCGCCAGATCGTTCGGGGATCGACGTGCTCAAGGAGAGCCAGGTAGAGCCCGAAAGCCGTTACTCCGATAGCCTCCGCACTGCGGTCGATACCGAAAATTGATTCTACGAGCAATCTGCTGAGTTCGGTGTACCCCAGCGTAGATCGGGTCTCGGCCCTGCGCTGGTAAACAAGTCTACGGAAGGCCTCTGTCAGGAATATGCCAGAACCGCACGCTGGGTCCAGCACTGTCGGTGCCACAGACCCGGCGAAAGAGGGCATCAATTCATCTAGAACAAGATCGACCACGCGCCGCGGGGTGTAGTACGCGGCATTGCTTTTCTGCTGAGGTGCGAGGAGTTGCTCGTATATCGAGCTGATGAGCTCTGGGGGGATAATTGCGAAGTCGTACTGCCAGAGGGGAACTTGCCCCGTGTCCGGATCAGCGCCGTGAAAAAAGTCCGAGAGAACACGGAGAGCACTGTTTGGGATCTCGCGGGTGAGGACGTCGCGCCGAAAAACGTCACCGTTGAAGTGATCGGACATCGCAGCGAAAAGCGAAGCTACCGCGTGCCACCCCTGCTCTAGTGCCCGTTCCAGAGACTCAGGCTGCTCGAGCTCACGTAGATCTGCCGCTTGGAGAATGCGTCGGTCTTCGAGATAGCGTACAAATATCGATCGACCCAAGAGCGGCTCAATCTCGCTCTGATACACGCCGGCCGCCAGCAAGCGCGATCGCACGGTGCGAAGGTTGCGCAGTAGTAGTTTGTCGACCCGCTCCTGCGTGCCCAGCTGCATAGAGCGACTCCGTGCGAGCCTTCCCGACTCGACGCTGAATCGAGTGAAATCGGCGAACACAGCAGCAAGTTCCTGGCTCCGACTTGCCTCGGCGAGCAGTGCCGCGTCAGGTTTTCCTGGCAACTGAGCAGTGCTGCAGCTTAGCGCCATCACGTTGTCCGACGTAGTGGCGATCAGTATCGGAACTCTGCCATAGTTCCAGAGGCGTCGATGCGCACGCATCGCGTCCTCGCGGCTATCAGCGGCAACGAACGCGAGGATGGGGACCGCGCCCTTGAAGAACGCGGCCGTAACGTCACACTTTTCTTTGAGGTCGCTCCAAACCATCCCCTTGACGCCCGGATCAACCGACTCATCGACAAACCCTCGAGAGTCTCGGTAACCGAGCTCCTCGACGAGGTTGTCGAGCACCTCTTGCGCGGTCACGACCACCTCCTGTGTGTCCAACTCCCAGCTTAGGTTCCGTGGGCATCTGCCCGGTTCTTGGGCTATCGCGTGTTGTAAGTGACTACTTCCGGCGGGAGCCGGAGCTCCCGGGCGTAGCGAGGCACGGCAGGCCAGCCGACGACAACATTGGGAGCCCAGTGATTGCTGAAGTAACCACCAGGCCGGAGCCCCATCTGCGAGACTCGGATCTTCGACACCATGCATCAGCCCTGGCGAGTGCCGATAATGTGCGTTCCGTCGTTATTGCTGGTCAGAGCCCTCTCTTCTGCAATCGCTGTTAGTGTCTCGGCATGTGTGGTCGGTACTCAGTAGCGGTGTCCGGCGCCGCCCTGGTCGACGTTCTTGACTTGGACGGGACAGAGCCGGGGTTTGAGTGGTCGCCGACGTATTCGGTGGCACCTCGCACGCGGGCGCCGGTGATACGGGATCGCCTGGTCGGCGAGCATCGGGTGCGTGAGGCGTTCCTGCCCACGTGGGGGTTGCGCCCGTCGTGGGCCAAAGAGAAGGGCCCGCGGCCGATCAATGCCCGACTTGAGACTGCAGCATCCAACGGGATGTTCCGCTCAGCGTTCGCCTCTGCACGGGCCCTTGTTCCGATGACCGGTTACTACGAGTGGCAGGAAGCCGTCGAGGACGGCAAGAAGGTCAAGAACCCCAGCTACGTGTATGCCCCGGGCGACGAGCTCCTGCTCGCTGCGGGCCTGTTGGCGTTCCACCGGGACGTCGCCGACGAAGAGTGGCGGACGACGTTCACGATCATCACCCGCACTGGCGAGGATGCGGCTGGCGAAGTTCACGATCGGATGCCCGTGTTCTTGAGTCCCGCGGCGTGGGACACCTGGCTGGCTCCGGAGAAGGTCGCCAAGGACGAGGCCGGCCCGCTGCTCGACCTACTCGACGTCGAGTCCCGGACGGTGGCGTCGACTCTCCAAACGCGTCCGGTGTCGCGGACGGTCAACAACGTTCGCACCCTGGATCGGCACGATCCCGGCCTCATCCAGTCGGCCACCTGACCCCTGCCTCGGCCGGCGGCTGAGACAACGTTCCCACCTGGTGTGGCTTTGACTACTACTTGCGGTACCGCTCGGACAGGGTGTGGCCAGCTCGGTGACGGGGTTTGCCATCGGCGCCGTGTCGGTGTCGGCGGGGGTCGCGCGCGGCTCGGCGCAGGTCTCGGAGTAGTTCCGCGGTGCGGTCGTCTCCGAGTTCAGCGATCGCGTCCCGGTACGCACCGGGCGCGCTGGGGTCCAGGGCTGGGAGGCCGACGACGGCGCGGTGCCAGCCCAGGATTTCGAAGAACAGCGGCTCCCCTACTTGGTCGGCTGCGCGGCGAATCCGGTCTAGCAGCTCGTCCATGCGGCGCACGGTATCGGGCAGCTCCGACAGTGCCTGTTAGTGCAGGTCGCGGGCGGCGATGAGTCCGGTGATGAAGTCCGCGACCCGGTCGGCTTCGGCGTCGGTGAGGTCGTACTCCTGGCCGGCGACGAGGGTGCGGGCCGGGCCGAGTGGTTCGAGTCCGTAGAGGACTCGGGTGGTGGCGGACAGGGCTGCGCGATCGGCAATGGCAGCGACCGTGCAGTCCAGGGCGGCGGCGATCGCCTCGAGCTGGTCCCGCGGGATCGTCGGAGCGTAGGCGTCCCGGCCCCGGGCGGCGGGGACGCGGCCGCGTTCCCACAGGCTCACCTGTCCCCCGCTGACGCCGATCGCGACAGCGAGCTTGAGTTGGGACAGGCCCCGCTCGAGTCGGGTTGTGCGGATGGCGCGGCCGAGGGATCGGGCTTCGTCGGGTGTCACTGACTCCCCTCCCCTGGCAGGTCGTGGCGGACGTTGGCGATGGCCGACCAGCTTCCGTGGTCACAGGCGACATCGAGCACAGTGACGGCCAGGGCGGCGCGGGCGTCGCGGTGGGCGTCGATGCGGTTCTCGAGGTCGATCAGGGCGTGCACCTCTGTGGGGCCCGTGCCGATGATGAACGTCATGCCTGCTCCCCTCCCCTACTGGTGAGGGCGGCACGACGTTCGGTTTCGCGGCGCATGGCGCGGCCGTGGTTGAGCAGGATCTCGAACAGCGCGTCAGTGGGCGCCTCGCTGGCGGCACGGGTGAGGTCGGCGGCCGAGTGGGCGAAGTGGCGGCGGTAGCTCGCGTCGAGAACGTCTGCTGCGAGGGTGCACAGGCCGACGGCAGGGGTTCCGAGCAGAGCGACGGTTTGGAGGGCGTCGGCCAGGAGCCGCCCGTGGTGGCCGGCCATCCGGCCGGCACTGGTCAGGGCTGCGAGTACTCGCGTGGCGTGGTGCGGTTCGTTCGCGGCGATGAGGTCCGCGATGACCTGGTACAGGTCGCCGTAGCGGGGTCCGAGGAAGTCGCGTGCCTCGAGGTGGGCGGTGATGTGCTGGGCTTCGGTGGTGTCGGTGATGTGCAGGAGTGCGCACAGTAGGGCGGCTTCGGGGTCGAGTTCGGGGACGGTGGGCGCTGCGTCGGTGGCGGCGAGGTCGTCGACGTCGACCGGGTCGGCGGTGGCCTGCGGGTCCTCGGTGGTCATGGTGTGCATTGTGTGTCCCCTCCCCTACTGGTGGGTGATTCAGGCGACGGTGCGGCCGAGGTCCTTGATGCGGTCGGGTCGGAATCCGGCCCAGTGGTCGGTGCCGGCGACGACGACGGGGGCCTGGAGGTGGCCGAGGGCCATGACGTAGTCGTGGGCGTCGGTGTCGGTGGTGATGTCGACGAGCTCGTAGTCCAGGCCGGCCTTCTCGAGCGCCTTGATGGTGGCGCCGCACTGCACGCACTGGGGCTTGGTGTACACGGTGATGGCCATGGCGGTGGTCCTTTCGGTCGTGGTGTCCGTCTGCCTCGCGGCGATGGGCGGGGGTTGTGGGTCAGGCGGCGTAGATCGCGCGGCGGATGGTGCCGACGATCTCGGTGTCGTCTTCGTCGGCGTCGACGGTGACCCGGTCCTCGTGAACGGTGAGCGGGTTGACCGAGAGGTCGAGGACTGTGGCGAGCGTGGCGGCGGCCTCCCAGGGCTCGGTCGCGGTGACGGAGTAGGTGATGCGGGCCATGGTGTTCCTTTCGGGTGCGGGGTGAGCGGGTGTTCCCGGCTCTGTCTTCTAGTATACACGCGTCATGCGTGTACGATACGTCTATGGTGCGTTAGTGTGCTCTCACCTGCGGGTTTTCGCGCCACCGCCTCGGCTGTGCCGTTCGCGCAGT
>NZ_JAALED010000567.1:6833-9500 GCF_014145155.1 Dietzia sp. B19
CGCCGGGCAGTGCCGGCGTCCACGGCCGAGGGTCTACGTCGCGGGAGTCTGCGGGCGGTGTTGCACGCGGGAGCTGGCCCCAGTCGACCCGCGGCGGTCGGGCAGATGGTGGTTCTAGAGGGTGAGGGTGGTGGTGGCTCGGAGGGTGGCGAGGAGGTCGGTGCGTCCGGTTGGGGTGATGCGGGGTGCGATGACGGCGTGGGGTTCGTCGCCCAGGGCGATGAGGTGGGCGTGGTGTTTGTAGGGGTCGTCGGCGTGGATGTCGATGGTGGCGGCGGCGGCGTGGTGTGCGGCGAGGTCGAGGGCTTCGGCGTGGCTGCCGGTGGTGGTCAGGGTGTCCTGGTGGAGGAGTTCGCCGGTGGGTGTGGTCGTGGTGATGGTGACGATGTGCATGGGTCTACCTCTTGTAGGTGGTGCGGCCGCCGGCGCGGAAGGGGCTGGTGTCTGAGTGGTAGGGCTTGCCGTCGTTGTATTCGGCGTCGAGGCGGTCGAGCAATTCCTCGAAGGCGCGGACGGTGAAGGCGACGGCGCTGGGCAGGTCCTCGTCTTTGTCGAGGGCTTCGCAGGTGCCCCAGATGCGTTCGACCAGGTCGGCTGGCAGGCGCATGTTCCAGTTGCGGTATTCGGGGGCGTCGGCCGGCCGGTCGGTGGTCTCCCCTGCTGCGGCTTGGGCGACGAGGCTGTCGGTGGCCTTACGCTTGCGGACGGGTGGTGTGGCGGCCATGGGTTCAGGTCCTTTCGGCGGTCAGGGTGGTGAGCAGCTCGTGGAAGCTGTCGCGGACGGTGACGGCGGCGATGTCGCGGAGCTCGTCGAGTCCTTGACCGTTGGCGGCGGCTTCGGCGATGAAGGCGCGGCGTGGGATGTCGTGGGGGTGGACGGTGTAGCCGGATTGGGTGGCCCAGTCGCGGATCTCTGTGGCGACGCGGCCGTGGGTGGCGGTGCGGGTGGTGTCGCGCAGGTTGATGAGGATGTCGGGGTCGGGAAGGGGCCGGCTGGGGCGGAGGTCTTCGTTGATCTCGTCGACGAGTTCTCCGGTGTCGCTGATTCCGTTGAAGGAGTCGTTTTCGGGTTCGGTGACGAGGAGGACGCGGTCAGCTGAGTAGAGGGCGTTGATGGTTCCCAGGGACAGGCCGCGGTCGCAGTCGATGATGACGAGGTCGTAGTTGTCGCGGATGGTGTCGAGGGCTTTGTGTAGGACTTTTCCGGGGGCTACTCCCCCGAGTGCTTGGAGGGCTGCGGCGAGTTTGCCGCGGCCGGAGGGGACGATGTCCAGGCCGGGGCGGCGGGTGGTGTGGGTGGCGCCGGCGAGGGTGACGCCTGGGGTGCGGGCGTAGATGTCGGCGAGGGTGTGTCCGTCGGGGTCGCGGTTTCCGAGGATGCGCAGGGCTACTCCCCCTTGGGCGTCGTGGTCGATGACTAGGACGCGCTTGCCGCCTGCGACGGCGGTGTGGGCGAGCATGAGGGCGGTGGTGGTCTTGCCGACGCCGCCCTTGTGGTTGGCGATCGCGATGACCGTGGTCATTGGTGCTTTCCCTTCGTTATGCGTGCATGGTGCGAGTATATCGGCGCATGGTGCGGGTATGGAGCAAGTGTGATGCTTGGGTGCGGGGCGTGTCGTGGGTGGTGTGCGGGGTGGGTGGCCGGCGGTCGGGCGTGGCGCTTAGCGGAGCGGCGCCACGCCCGACCGCCCCGCCGGCCTAGCCGGTGGCCTCCTCGTCCTGGTCTTCGTCGGTGAGGGCGTCGGCGATGAGGTGGACGGCCTCCTGAACCCGGACGGCGGTGGCCTTGACCGTGTCGGCCTGTCCCCCGCCCCAGCTGGCGAGGTAGCCGACGCTGTAATCGCTCGTGTCGAGGTCGTGCAGTGCGGCCACGACGTAGGCGACGGATTCGGCCTCGAGTTCGCGGGTGGCCTGGTCGGGCTCGGTGGTGAGCTTGCCCTCTTCGTCGGTGTGCAAGATCGCGTGCGCGGCCTCGTGGATGGCGGTCTTGGCGGCGTGGGCGTCGGACAGGTCCGCGTCTACGACGATGCGGCGGGTTCCGTCGACGGTGCAGTAACCGTTGGACTCGCCGGGGATCTGCTCGCGGGTGACGGTCCAGCCCTGGCCGGTCATCCAATCGCTGATGCGCTCGTAGAGGGCCGCGTGGTCGTCGCCCTGGAGCTGGGCGACGGGGGCGGTGGGCTGCTCGACTCCCTCGATGGGGTCGGTCTGGGAGATGTCGAACACGCTGACCACGGGCGGTGGGCACTTGATGGCCTTGCGGGTGGTCTCTCCGGTGGCCTCGTCGGTCTCGGAGACGAGGCGGAACGGCTTGCCGAAGATCCGGATCCCCTTCTCACCTTTGCGGACCTGGCGGCCCTTGGCCTGCCACGCCTTGAATCCGGCGACCTGGGTCGCGTGCGGGCACTGCACCTGGATCAGCATCGTGTTGTTGAAGCTGTAGCGGTGGAACGATCCGAGGAAGTCCAGCCACCTGAGCCACTGGCCGGACTGGGTGAGGGCGTCGACGGCGGCGGACAGCTCGTCGTGCATCTGCTCGACCTTCTCGGCGCGGGCCGCGCGGGCGGCCTCTTTCTGCTGCGGGGTGTAGGTCTTGCGGGCCATGGCTGGCTCCTTTCGGGTACGGGGTGAGCGAGTGTTTCCGGCTCTGTCTTCTATTGTACACGC